>JBCCOJ010000140.1:0-8348 GCA_039025415.1 Bacteroidota bacterium
CCACAAATTAATTAAATATGCCAGTAAAAATTAGATTACAAAGACACGGTAAAAAAGGAAAACCTTATTACTGGATTGTTGCAGCAGATGCACGTGCTAAAAGAGATGGTAAGTATCTTGAAAAATTAGGAGCTTATAATCCAAATACCAATCCTGCAACAATTGAATTAAACGTTGATGGCGCTGTAACTTGGTTACAGAATGGAGCACAACCAACAGATACTGCAAAAGCTATTTTGTCTTACAAAGGCGCTTTATTAAAAAACCATTTATCTATTGGAGTTAAAAAAGGTGCGATAACCCAAGAACAAGCTGATGAAAAATTCAACGCGTGGTTAGAGGAAAAAGAAGCTAAGATTCAAGCTAAAGCCGATGGACTCTCAGAGGCTGAAGCTAAAGCAAAAGCAAAAGCATTGGAAGCTGAAAAAGCAGTTAACGAAGCTAGAATTGCAGCAGCAACTCCTGAAGTTGAAGAAGAGGTTTCAGAAGATGCTGAAGTATCTGCTGAGGCTGAAGTTACAGATGAAACTCCAGCAGATGAAACTCAGGCTGAAGAAACAAAAGCTACAAGCGAGGAAGAATAGAAATTTATTTTTATATTTTGAAACCCAGAACCAAACGTTCTGGGTTTTTTTAGCACTTTATGGTACTAAAAGTCTATAGACAAGTATAACAATGACATCCTGAAAACCCACCTTCATGAATGAAGGACATTTAGGATGACAAATTAGTTTGTCATGAAAAAAGAAAATTGCTTTTATCTAGGGAAGATTATAAAAAAATACAGCTATAAGGGGGAACTTCTAGCTAAACTCGATACCGATGAGCCAGAATTGTACGAAAACTTGGATTCTGTCCTGGTTGATTTAAGAGGAAATCTAGTGCCTTTTTTTATTGAAGCGTCCCAGTTTCATAAATCAGAATTATTACGAATCAAATTTGAGGATGTTGATAATGAAAGTGATGCCGATGCTCTGATTAAATGCGATATTTATCTCCCCTTGGAGTTCCTGCCAGAACTAGAAGACGATAAATTTTATTTTCACGAAATCATCGGTTTTAAGGTAGAAGACGACCTGCATGGCGACATTGGCATCATTAAATCTGTGAATGATTCTACCGCCCAATCGCTTTTTGAAATCGATAAAAATGGTATTGAAATTTTAATCCCAATGAACGATGAGTTTATAACAAAAGTTGACAAGCCCAATAAAACAATTTTTGTCAAAACCCCAGAGGGATTAATCGACCTATACTTGGAGTAAAAAAAGATATCTTTAAATAAGAAGGAGGTCAACCTATTTTATCGTGAATTTTGGTATGCTTACCACCATTCCACTGCGTTAAGATATCTGTGGCCACTTGCGCTCCACTTCCAGAAGCAATGGCAAATTGACTGCGCCATCCGGCCATGGTCCCAGCTACATAAAGCCCATCATCAACCAAATGATTATCATTTTTAAGCCAAATCCGGTCTTTTTCGATTGTTGCTCTGGGATGGGGTTCAATGTATTTCTGTAAACCATCAATCTTAACCATATTGGTATAACCAACAGCGACTACTAACTTCTTTGATTGATATTCATTTTTGTTGGTGATAATCAAAAAACTTTCTTCTGCTTTCGAGACCGACTTTACCTTTTCTTTTTCAATTTGCTCTACATGTGGATAAAGTTCCTTAAGCTGTACTTTTCCGTTTTGTAATATGTCAGTACCTAGCGTTCCAGGTTTTAGTCCGAGTACATTATTGAACAAAGCACTTTGTAGGTGGGAGGCGCGTTGGTGCATGATAATTCCAATTTTCTTATTGGCAGCAAAATCTTTTAGTTTAGCTGAACCAAGCACTAAGGCACAAGACATTCCCGCTGCGCCACCACCAATAATTAGAGCATCATAAATACTTTTTGACATGACATTTTTCTTTCAACCAAAAGTAACAAATTAAAAAACGTTGAAGTTAGAACTTCGACGTTTGCATTATCATTTTGATTAAAAAATTACTTGCAATACTAATGGCTACCATTGAGACACATCCTGTTTCCAAAAGCCACCGGTAATGGTCCGATTACCTGAAGTAATTTCGAAGGTTCCCACCATATCCAATACTGTATCAAGGTATACAACATTTTGTCGAATTTCTAGCGTTCCAGTAAAACTTGTGGTTTCTGAATTTTCAAAAATAAACATATGTGCTTGGGAGCCACTTAATGATTCAGTGTCCTGAAGGGGAATGTCCATACCGATCAAACCATTCTCACCAACTACCGCATTTTCTACAGAAATACCTGATTCTACGAAAAATCTAATGTTAAGAGTTGGGAATCCATCATGGGTTAGACGTAACTGAGTCATGTAATTGGTACTTAAGAGTTGAGAAGTGTCCCAACCCAATACATTCTGTCCAGAGTAGGTCACACCGTCAAGATTGTCAATCTTGACCTCAATTTGACAACCCTCTGCGCCAGTTATAAACGAAAGGTCTGGTTGATTGTTTTGAGAATCATCATCATCGCTATTAGAGCAAGAGATTAATGAAAAAGCCAAAAGGCCTGAAAATAAAAGTCTGTAAATATTCATAAGGATTGTTTTGATATTAATGTCAATCCCATGAAAAGGTAAACACCCTAGTTGATTTTTTCTAGTAGTTTTTGAGCAGATTTATATCTATACGTTTGTTTATCAACAATTTGATTGAGTAATATTTCTGTTTTATCAATATCTTCTTTTTTCAAATAGGCTAAAGCCAAATACCATTTAGAGTAATTCTTAAAACGGTCTTTATGCTTTATCTGTTTTTCAAAAAGAACGATTGCCTCGTCTGTATTACCTAATTTGAGTGCAGTAACCCCTTGATAAAATAAATAAAATGGCGCATTTGTTTCTTGATAACGTTGTTCAAAAATTTTGACGGCAACTTCATAATTCTCTTTTTGGTAGGGCATAAAATCCTTTTGGATTTGACTTAAGTCATCACTTCCTCGAACAGGCGGAGCTATAATATTTGGATAAGGTTCAAAATTTTCGACGTATAGTTGCTGGTAATCTGAAGTTTTCGTGTTCATTACGAAAACGATACTTAAAACACCCAGGGCAATTACCACCGAAGCCACCAAAAGGTATTTGATCCTGCTTGATTTATTTTCATTTCGTTGATTATCGATAAGGGATTTTCGAAGTTTATCTTTCTTTGATTCAATAAGCGCTTTCTTTACGTCTTTTTGAAATTCAAATGCTTCGTAAAATGCTGAGTCTTTTTTCAGGAGAATCTCAAATTCTTGCTGCTCCTTAGGGGAAAGACTGCCTTCAAAATACTTTTCTATTAGGGGATGGGTATTCATTTTTCTTTTTGAATTAATTGACGTAATCTTCTCAGGCAGCGTGATTTTTGACTTTTAACAACATTAGTGTTTTCATAGTTCTCATAGTTTTTTATGTCTTTAAGGTTCATTCCCTTTAGATAGAAATATTCTAAAATCAATTGACATTGCTTACCAAGTTTTTGAATATTTTTTTTCAATAGAATTTGCCGTTCAGTTAGTATAGATTCGTCCAAATCGAGGTTGTCAATACTAACGTTGGTCTCTATTGGCTCATCAACTAGTCTTAGCTTGGCGTTTTTTCGCAAATACTCGTAAATTTTATACTTTCCGATACTAAATACATAGGTTTTTATTGAACTTGTTAGACTTGTAATCTTACCATTAAGCAAATTTTCATAAAAACTTAAAAATGCCTCCTGATAAACATCTGCTATACTATCGTCATCAATTGAGAATGTTCTTGCGAAAGCCATAAAATCGTTTTTATAATCATTGTAAAGCCGATTGAATTCCACTTCAGGATTTTTCAAAAGGTCTCTTAACGATTGTTCTTTATTCATTTATGAGAGAAACTTGAAAGGGTAAACTAGATTTAAAAAATTCTAATCTAAAATTAAGAATCTAAATAGAAAATTAGCAAAATTGTAGGTGCTGAATATAATTGATTTAAAACGCTATTTTGGCAGCTTTTTTCTTAAAGTAACAACTCCAAAAGGCTTTGTAGCTCTGTTACCTACCCCAATGATTGATTTATTTTGGAACTTAAACTAAATCCCAAAATAGCTAGGTAAATCATTCTACTGAAGTCTTTGGCTCTATTTTGCCTTAAGTGCTACTTTTTTTGATAATCTCAATATCTGCACCAAAAAAATAGCACAACCAGCAGCTAAAATTGAAATTAAGGCTATCTGACTTTCCCCATCCAATAAATTACTGAAGTCCAACTTTGTAACATTGAAGATAATGATGCCAAGAGCAACAACGGTTACGATTATATTGAAAATTTTCATAATACTATTTTATGTGATTAAGCAATCTCAAAAAGCGCCTTGATATTATGTGCAAATAACTTTACCGCAATTGCCAAAAGAATAACACCAAACACCTTTCTTATAATGTTTATGCCGTTTTGACCGATAAGGCGCTCAATTCGAGACGAGGTTTTTAAAACAATAAAGATAATGATAACGTTTAGAACAACCGCAACGATAATATTTTCAATCCTATACTCCGCACGTAACGAGAGCAAGGTGGTCAAACTTCCCGGCCCAGCAATCAAAGGGAATGCCAACGGAAAAACCGAGGCGGTAAGCGCCGTATTCTCATCTTCCTTATAAAGGGTTATGCCCAGAATCATTTCCAGAGCAATAAAAAACAGGATAAATGCACCTGCAACAGCGAACGAATTAACGCCAATGCCTATAAGTGAGAGAATCGTTTTTCCTAAAAACAGGAACATTACCATTATCACGCCAGCAATAATAGAGGCTTTTTCACTTTCAATATGCCCGGCTTTTTTACGTAAATCTATAATTATTGGTATGTTGCCAACAATATCAATTACCGCAAAAAGCACCATAAAAGCGGTAAATATTTCTTTAAAGCTAAGCTGTATATCCATGGGGTTTGAAATTTTCGGCAAAAGTAGTCTATTGCAACACATCTGTAACATTAAAAAATGGTAAAGTTTAAGTATTTTTGAGCCTTAATATTTCAGCAGAAAACCCATGTTTCAGTTAGGCAAAACCATTGTTTCCGAGGATATTATAAAAAAGGACTTTGTGTGTAATCTTTCAGCCTGTAAAGGTGCTTGTTGTATTGATGGTGATGCGGGCGCACCCCTTGACCAAGAAGAGGTTGAAATTTTGCAGGATATATACCCAAAAGTGAAACCTTTTTTAAGAAAAGCTGGAATTGAAGCCATAGAAAAACAAGGGACACACATTACCACTGCTTTTGGCGATTTGGAAACCCCGCTCATCAACGGAGCAGATTGTGCCTATGTGATTTTTGATGACAGAGGCACGGCGCTTTGCGGTATCGAGGAAGCTTATAATCAAGGTGAAATAGGATTCAAAAAACCACTTTCCTGCCATTTATACCCCATCAGGATTAAGGATTATTCTGAATTTTCTGCAGTCAATTATGACCAATGGGAGATTTGCGATGATGCCTGTAAGCTTGGCAAAGAATTACAGGTGCCTGTTTACAAATTTGTAAAGGAAGCCCTCATTAGAAAATTTGGTGAGGATTGGTATGCCGAGCTTGAAAAAGTTGCTGAAAAAATATGAAGCATATTAAAATTTGACTCGTTCATTTATTTTTCAGCCAATAAATTACCCTTTACATGAAGCTAGGCCGTTCTCAAAACTGAATTTTTAATAATAGGTATACTTATTTTGACGCTGGTTCCCGCGGCAGAATGGGTATCATCATAGAGGTCTTCGATACTTATTTTAAAATCGTTGGTATAGGATTTCGAAAAATTGGCCAATCTAGCCGTTGTAATGGCAATACCAAGTGATTTGCGCTTTATTAGTTTTTCGTTCTTTATTTTTTCAGCTTGCACACGACCAATACCGTTATCTGTAATTAGTATACTAACAAAATCTTCTGAAGACTTGTAAACATTCAAACTAATTTTTTTGTCTTCTTTTTTCGAGGATAAGCCATGCCAGAGTGCATTTTCTAGAAAAGGCTGCAACATTAATGAAGGGACTTTTATCCCGTTGGTATTGATGCTTTCCTCAACCGAAATCTTAAAATCAATTTCATTCGAGAACCTAATGTTTTCTATATTCATATAAAGCTGCATCGTATCAAGCTCATCAGCAAGGGTGCTTTCTTTTTCAGATGATGCTAAAAGTATCTTTCGAATCAATTTTGAAAATTTATTCAAATAGTAAACAGCATTCTGTTTTTCATTATTAATGATGTAATGCTTAATAGAATTGAGAGAGTTGAATATAAAATGCGGATTCATTTGGCTTCGAAGCATATCCTGTTCTAAAGTTAAAATATGCTTTTCCTGTTGTAGTCTCCGGTTTCGATAAATCCCAAAAAAAGAGAGGCCAATAACCGAGAGTCCTAAAATTGAATACCAGAAAATCATCTTATTACGTTCAAATTTCATATTGAACATTTCAATCTTATTTTCCATAGCCGTAATCTGTCGATTTTTGGCCTCATTTTCGTATTGAATGATCACATCATTTACATAACGTAAGTTTCGGTCATTATTGATGGTTTTTTCACGTTCTACCGCATCTTTGTATTCTTGGTAGGCTAATTCATGCCTACCTGAATTATGATATAAATCTGAGAGATATTTGCCAGCCTCCACAACAATTAGATTTAGAGAATAAGCTTTTGCAACTGACTGGCCCTTTTTTAAATAGTATTCTGCCTCTTTAATGTCGCCGATTTTATACAACGCCCATCCGTAATTGATATATGAAGTCGCTATATAAAATTGATCGCCCAAATTAAGCGCCTTTTCTAAGGCATTTTCTAGAATTAACTTGGCGTCTGATAACTTGTTTTGTTTAATTTGAACCTTCCCAATACTATTATAGCAAATGACTCTTCCCAATTCTGAGTCAATTTGGTTATTGTAATCCAGCGATAACCTGAAATTTTTTAATGCCTTATCAAAATCGCCTTTAGCTTCATGGGCAAAACCAATATTTTGATAATTTATCGCCAAGCCTAATTGATTTCCCTTTTGTTTCTCGATTTCCAAACTCTTTTCAAACTGCCTAATTGCCAATTCATATTGTTCAAGGATTAAGTAAATGTTACCTATACTGTTCTGTGACACAGCTATATTTTTGGTAATGACCTCATTTTTTTCTTGGACTGTACGGGCAATGTCCAGAGCTTTTGAATGATTATCTAATGCAGGTTTGACTAAATCCATGCGGCGATAAGCCACACCGAGCTTGTTAAGTATTACAATTTTAAATTCTACGTACTCAATGTCATCTGCCAGCATCAAGGCCTCTTTGTGCAATGCAATGGATTTTTTATAAAGTGAAATATTTCTATATATAACACCTAATGCGTTGATACCATAAATTTTACCGGCCTTGTAATCTAATTCGTCTGATTTTTGAATGAGTTCATTCATCAAGAGGCTATCACGTTTAAATGTTTTAAAAACAGAATCCAGTTCTCGAAATGTTGAAGGTCTTTCCTTAAGTGTTAAATCAATTTCGGCCAAAAAATCATCATTCCCTTCAATTTGAGCAAAAGATGACAAACTAAACCACAATACAACAATCAATAACCAGGTGTTTCTAACTCGATTGTTTTTAAAAGAATCTATGTGAATTTTAAAATTCAAAGCTTATCTAAAAAATTTGATTTACGCTGTCTTGCAACAGGAATTCTATGATTACTACTCAAAAGGACATAACCTTCGTTCTTGACGTATTCCTTAATTTTATTTAGGTTGACTATATAAGAATTATGTATTCTAAAAAAGTGTTTACAGGGCAATAGGGCATCTACCTCCTTAAGTTTTTTAGTAATAACGATTTTCTGTTTTCCGGTGGTATGGAGGGTACTGTAGTTGCCATCTGATTCCACAAAAATCACCTCTTCGACCTCTAGAAACAAAAGCTTCCCATCAGCATTTATTGTTATTTTCCTTTTGTCAAAGCGTTCATTAAAGGACTCCAGCGCAGCCTCGATTTTATTAGAGCTATTTACCCTATTGTTAAACCTCTTTATTCTAACAATTGTATGTTCTAGCTCTTCACTATCAATCGGTTTTAACAAATAATCCAAAGCCTCGTTTTTAAGTGCTTTTATAGCATACTCATCATAAGCCGTGGTAATGATTACTGCGATATCCTTATTGTCTAATTTTTCAAGAAATTGGAATCCATCCATTGTTGGCATTTGAATATCCAAAAATAGGCAGTCGGGTTGATTGATTTTTAAGTAATCTAGGGCTTCCTCAGGGGAGGTAAATGTATTTATAATTTCAATTTCGCTTGAAAAGTTGCTAAGTTCCCAAGCTAA
>JBCCOJ010000141.1:0-8342 GCA_039025415.1 Bacteroidota bacterium
ATTTCCGCCAGGCGGCAAACAGGGAAACGTAACTACAAACTCAGTTCCTTCTCCGGGTTTGGAAGTAAAGTTAATGTTTCCTTGATAAGTTTCAACAATGTTTCTTACCATGGCAAGGCCAAGCCCCATGCCGCTGGTCTTGGTGGTAAATTTAGGTTCAAAAATCTTGGTTTGGTTGCCTTCGGAAATGCCAATACCATTATCTCTAACGCTTATTTTTACCAATTTTGATTGAGACGTTACCTCAACATCTATCTTCGGATATTCTTGCTCTTGCGGAATTGCCTGAATGCTATTTTTTACTAAATTGGTAACAACCCTAATCAATTGTGTTCTATCAAAATTTGCAAAAATATGCTCTTCCTCGGCACTGAAATGAATGTATTCTTCACTAAAAATATCTAGAGCCAATTTCACCGTCGAAACCACATTTAAGGTTTCGTTTTGTTGCGCTGGCATCTTGGCAAAATTTGAAAACGCCGAAGCAATCGAACTCATGGTATCAATTTGTTGAATTAGTGTTTTACTGTATTCATCAACCTTTTGGTGAATATTTTCGTCATCTGGATTGAACTTACGCTGGAAACTTTGCACACTCAGACGCATAGGTGTCAACGGATTTTTAATCTCATGAGCCACCTGTTTTGCCATTTCACGCCAGGCTTGCTCGCGCTCACTAGTCGCTAGTTTTACGGCGCTTTCCTCGAGTTCATCAATCATACTATTGTAAGAGTTTACCAAAGTGGTGATTTCTTCACTAGAGGTAGCAATCTCAATTTTTTTATTACGTTTTTCCAGCCTTGTTTCGTTGATTTTATCACTAATGGTTTTTAAAGTACGTGTAATGTACTTGGAAAGCAATAGCGCCAAAAGAACAGCAAACAGCAACATAAAAAGATAGGCATAGCCTAGGCGCTCCAAAAATTCCGTAAGTTCTCTATTTAGAAAATCATCGTTTTCTAAATATGGTAGATTCAATATTGCTAGCGGTTTGTACTTAGCGTCTGTGATATGCGAGAATGAAGACTGAAATATCTCACCATTCTTTTCATTCTTCTCAACGTAGCGATGGTCTGCAGAGCTTGATAACTGATTTAATATTTCGGTTGGAACACATCTCTGAATCGTATCTCTTGTAATTGATGCTTTTGAGGAAATAAGCAAATCCCCTTCTAAGCTGTAAAGATTGATTTGCAGGCTATGGATTTCCGCAATTTTACCTATCTCGTCCTTGAAGATTAAAGGTATTTTTTCACTTACTACAGGCCACGTTGTCTTTTTTATCACATTGTTTATATGGCTAACAATTGCGGTTTCCTTTCGCTGTAAACGTTCTGTGTGGTAATCACGGGCTTCTTCGTTATATTGATAGATAGTTACCCCCGCAATAAGAATTGATGCGATTAGCACCAAAAGAATCATGGCGAAGAATATGCGTACGCGAAGTGATAATTTTTTTAATTTCATCCTAGGATTAGATAAAAATGGTATGCTTAAAGTTTTCAGACATTCATATCTATCAAGAATTAGTCCAAAATAGTAAAATTAGGCCTCAGGGTTTTTTGCTCTGATATTTTTATAAATTCTAAAACCTAACATTAAAAGAATTCCCAAGACCACGATACCAACAATACCAAATACCCAGCTCAAGCTGTTTTTTACAATGGCCAAAAAGACTACTGCAAATAAAATAAAGGTGGCACCTTCATTCCAAAGACGCATAAAATTTGAGCTTTTGGTCACCTCACCACGTTGCAGCTGTTTATAGTATTTGTGCGTCATTAAATGATAAACAATCAATAAAATGACAAAGGTCAATTTCACGTGCATCCAGCCCATTTTCAATAAAATCGGGCGTAAAATTAACATCCAGATTCCAAAGCTTGTGGCTAAAATCGCAGAAGGCCAGGCAATGATATTCCAAAGGCGTTTCGCCATTAGGGCTAGTTGTTTTCCTAAAATCTCTTTTTCCGGAGAAGGTTTTTCTGAAGCTTCAATTTGGTAGACAAAAAGTCTCGGAATGTAGAACAGACCGGCAAACCAAGTGACCACGAAAATTAAGTGAAAGGATTTTATGTAGGTGTAATAGTCTTCCAAATTTAATTTATTTAGACCTCACAGGTTTTGAAAACCTGTGAGATCTGATTTGAGAATATTATTTGTTTTCCTCAACAAATAAATAATCCAAACGCTTTTCATTAAAAGCATCATTAAAGGCCCTTATCTCGTCACTCAATAATTTATCAAATGCGCTTAGTTGAGTATTTATCTTCGAGGTCAATTCATTTTTTACCGCTACATCTTGGTCAGTAGGCGCAAAATCTCCCATAGTAACTAAGGCATTCAAATGGCCTAATTTGTTGGTCAATCTTATTGGAAAATTTAATGGGTCTTGACCACTTCTGTTTTTAGTTTGATATAGAGCCTCTTCAATTTTAGTAAATTCTTTTCTCAATGTTTTAGACTTTTCAATCAGCTCCTTGACATTCTCATCATCCTTGTACTGATTTTCAAAAGACTTCAACTGTTTGTTGATGTTTCTAATTTTTTTAATTGATTTGTGTGCATTGTCCATCGTTTTATTGGCCTGATTAACAAAGTCAAACTGTTTTTGCATATCGGCTTGGGTGCTCTCTGCTCGAGGATCAGCCAATAACTTAAAATCCTTAGCTAAGGTCAACGCCTCATTATTTTCTTTGGAACTGTCAAGGTTTTTGACACTTAATTGAACTTTATAATCTCCTGGAATAGCCTGAGGTCCAGCTAAACTCGCCCACCATAAAATCATACCGTTCAGTTTTTCGGCGCCGTCATAAGTCATATTCCAAATGAACTGGTTTAATCCTTTTTCAACCTTGAGTTTGTCTTTTTTAGAGTTTTTAGTGCTGAAAGTTTTAATCGTATCGCCATTTTTTTCTAAAAACGATAATGACACTTGATGTTTGTCCTTTTCATATTCAGGCAAATTAAAATAGACCATTATTCCATTTGGGTGATTGGTCCCAGTTGATTTACTTCCTTTTCGATAGCCGCCACCCATGCGATAACTGTCTTTTGGTTTGAATAGCTGTGTTTTGTTTAAATCGGATTTTTCAAGCTGTCTCACCAAGGTCAAATCGTCCATGACCCAAAGGCTTCTTCCTTGGGTTGCCACAATGAGATTATCGTCTTTAAGTGCTAAATCGGTTATAGGTACAATTGGTAAGTTTAACTGAAATGGCTTCCAGTTTTTACCATCATCAAATGAAATATACATCCCTGTTTCTGTACCTGCATAAAGCAAACCTTGTTGTTTTGGGTCTTCACGTAAAACTCTCGTAAAATGCTCTGGAGCAATACCATTTGTTATTTTAGTCCAACTCTTACCGTAATCAGTAGTCTTGTATAAATACGGTGTAAAATCACCAGTTTTATATTTTGTTCCAGCCACATAACAAGTACCAGCATCAAAACGACTTGGCTCAATACTATTGATCATCATCCAATCGGGCATACCTTTTGGCGTCACATTTTCCCAGTTTTGACCTCCATCTTTGGTAACATGTATTAAACCATCATCGCTCCCAACCCAAAGCAATCCTTCAGTTATTGGAGATTCTTGAGCTGCAAAAATGGTACAGTAATACTCCACCGAAGTATTATCCTGAGTAATAGGGCCACCAGAAGATTTCAATTTTTCAGGGTCGTTTCGAGTTAAATCAGGGCTAATAATTTTCCATGATTGCCCTTCATTCTCGGTAACGTGAACGTGTTGTGAAAATGTGTAAAGTCGGTCTGGACTATGTTTTGAAAAAATAATCGGAAAATTCCATTGAAACCTATATTTCATACCCTCAGCACCATGACCCATGGGATTATCGGGCCAAACGTTTATAGCTCTAACCGTACCAGTTTCATGATTAACTCTAGTTAAAAAACCATCGTAACTACCACCATATACTATTTCATTATTTTCAGGGTCAATCGCAATATGGGCCGACTCGCCCCCTGCGGTAGATTCCCAATCATCCTCACTTATTGACCAGCCATCAGTACGATGCGGAATCCTTACCGTAGAATTATCCTGCTGTGCGGCATAGATGCGATAGGGAAAATGATTATCTGTAGTTACCCTATAAAACTGTGAGGTTGGTTGGTTATGATAAGTACTCCATGTTTCCCCACCGTCATAGGTAACCTGGGCACCACCGTCGTCACCAATTATCATACGGTTTGAATCTTCTGGGGCAATCCATAAATCATGATGATCACCGTGCGGTGCGTTATAAGTATCAAAAGTTCTACCACCATCAGTACTTTTATGATAACGAACATTTAGCACATATACTTTATCGACATCTTTGGTATCTGCATAAACCCTGGTGTAATACCAAGCACGCTGCCTAAGTTTGCGCTCACTATTGACCAAGTTCCAAGTTTCACCACCATTGTCACTGCGGTAAAGACCACCCTTATCTTTATTTTCAACCATGGCCCAAACACGCTGATTATTTAAGGGACTAACGGTTACACCAATTATCCCCAAGGTATCTGTAGGAAAGCCTTTGTTTTTGGAAATCTCCTTCCACGTTTCGCCTTTATCGGTACTTTTCCATAACGCGGAACCTTCACCACCAGAGCTCAGGCTGTAAGGTGTTCTTTGAACTCTCCAAGTGGAAGCGTAAAGAATCCTAGGATTTGTCGGGTCGATTTTTAAATCAACAACACCAGATTGTGAATTTGAAAAAAGCGTCTTTTTCCATGTTTTACCACCATCAATACTTTTATAAAGTCCACGGTCTTCGGTCGGTTTGTAAATATTACCCAGCACTCCGGCGTATACAACATTATGGTCGTTTGGGTCTATGGCAATTCGTGGGACATGACGTGAATTTTTAAGCCCAGATGCAGACCATGTTTTTCCAGCATCTACACTTTTCCAAATACCATAACCAGAAGACACATTACCTCTTACTGTTTTTTCACCGCCTCCAACATAAATTACATTTGGGTCACTTTTTGCAACCGAAATCGAGCCGATACTACCCCCAAAAAAACCATCGGAAATATTCTCCCAAGAGCGACCACCGTCAAGTGTTTTCCAAATTCCACCGCCTGTTGCGCCAAAATAATATAGGTTTGGTTTATTAGGGACTCCGGTTACTGCAGCACTTCTACCCCCACGGAATGGCCCAATAAGTCGATATTCCAAGGCGGACATTTCATCATTTTCGAAAGATTGAGCATTGGATTGATTTATGTTTCCAAAAAAAATTAAACAGAAAAAAATAGTTAGAAAACGCATAATGCAGAGATAGAAATTAGATTGAGTTTACAAACAAATATAAGTTTTTTGGGCTTCTTTCCGAAACCTCCTAAATCTTTGAAACATTAACAAAAACTGCTCTCAATTAGCAACCTGAGGTTCTAATTTGAATTTAATTTCCCTTCGTAAAAAAATTGCCGTTACTATGGTTGAAAGTACATCTGCAATTGAAAAAGAAATCCAGACTCCCAATTCTCCTAAGTAATTTGGTAAAATCAAGATTAAGGGAATAAAGAAAAAGCCCTGTCGAGTCAAAGTTAGTAAAAGGGCCGGAATCGCTTTCCCAACCGCCTGAAAATAGGCCGCACCAATCAGTTGAATAGCAATGATGGGCGTCGCTGCAAATACCCAGCGCATTGCAGGCGGTGTTTCTTCGACAACAACTGGATCTTGGGTAAATAACTTTGTAATCGCTTCAGGAAAAGTCATCAACATGATAAAAATCAATGTTGCCAATCCTATTGCATACTTTATAGCGGTATAGATTGATTTCTTGACCCTCTCGTATTCATTTGCACCGTAATTGTACCCTGCAATGGGAAGAAATCCTTGGGTTATACCGTATACCGGGAATAATGCAAACATTAGCATTCTACCAACTATAGCATAAGCGGTGACTGAGGTTTCGCCTCCCAATTCAAACAAAATGTTGTTCATAAACAAGTAGGTTATGCTTACAACCGCTTGCCTAGAAAGTGTAACGAAACCTAATGAACCGATTTCTTTAATAATAGTTAAATCGAGACCAAAATGGGAAATATCAATTTTAAGTTCAGAATTTTTTGATAAGAAAAACCAAAAAATAAATACAAAGCATACCAAATAAGAACCCGTGGTAGCCCAAGCCGCACCCAGCATTCCCATATCCATTAAATTTATAAAGATGTAATCTAGGACTAAGTTGCCAACCGAGGGAATCATCATGGCGTACATGGCAAATTTAGGTTTACCTTCGGCTCTGATAACGGTATTACCCATCATACAAAGAGCAAGAAACGGCACGCCGTAGAGAACGATTCGGTAGTAGATTTTAGCCGGCTCAAAAATGTTGCCTTTACCGCCAAATGCGGGGATGATATCATCAATAAACCATAAACCAAATATGACCATTGTTACCGTAAACAATAAAGTCAAGGTGATTTGATTTCCAAAGGTCTTTAAGGCCTTCTTGTCATTATCTGCGCCAAGAGCACGTGAAATAATTGATGAGCCTCCAATACCAATACTCATACCCAAGGCGGCGATAAAAAAGGATACCGGTAAGACCACATTGATCGCCGCGATTGCGGTTGGGCCAATCCAATTTCCAACAAAAATGGTATCTACCAAGATATTGAGAGACATTACCAAAATCCCTATGGATGCTGGTACTGCCTGTTGAATCAATAGTTGGCCTATGGGTTTATTTCCAAGTTCCTTGGATGAAGGTTTTGCCATTATGCGGGTACGGTTTCAACTTCTGCCCATTCATGTACCCATTTGGCGAGAAGTGCCACCCAATCGTCATTATCGTTTAAACAGGGAACAGTTGTGAATTCCTTACCACCCACTTCATGGAAAATCTCCTCGCCTTCCATGGCGATTTCCTCTAAAGTTTCCAAGCAGTCGCTTACAAAGGCAGGGGTGACGATGGCCATATTTTTCGTGCCTTCTTTACCTAATCGCTCTATCGTTCTATCTGTATAGGGTTGAAGCCATGGGTCAAATCCCAATCTTGACTGGAAAGAGGTTGAAAAGCTTCCTTCCTCTAGCCCTAGTTTTTCGCCGACCAATCGGGTGACTTCATGGCATTGGTGTTTATAACAAAACTCGTGTGCCTGTGATGGCGTTTTGCAACAAAGCGCTCCTGATGACACTTTAGGATTACAATGTGATTTTGTAATGTCGCTTTTTCTAATGTGTCGTTCGGGCACACCGTGATAAGAAAACAATAAATGCTCGTAATTTTTACCTTCTAGATGTCTAGCGATGGAGTTTGACAACACCTCAATGTATTCCGGTACGTTGTAAAATGCGGGCAAATCTTTAATTTTCATTTGCGGAAAGTGGGCTTTTCTTTCCTCTTCGACCTTAACCAAAATGGTTTCAGTGGTTGCCATGGCGAACTGCGGATAGAGCGGAATCAAAAACACGTCATCTACACCCTTATCGGCCAACTCCTGTAGCCCTTTTTTAATGGTCATACTGCCATAGCGCATGGCCAATGCGACAGGAAAATCGACCTGTTTTTGAAGTTTTTCTTGAAGTCGTTCTGAAAGCACAATAAGTGGTGAGCCCTCATCCCACCATATTTTTTGGTAGGCTTTAGCTGATGCTTTTGGTCTCGTATTTAAAATGATGCCTCGTACCAGTAATATCCTTGCCCACCTGGGTACGTCAATGACCCGCTCGTCCATTAAAAATTCATCTAAATAAGGTTTGACGTCTTTTGGGCTGGGACTATCGGGGGAACCTAAGTTGACGAGTAGAATTCCTTTTTTGCTCATTTTTCACACAGTTTTTTGTTGAAGGACATGAGTTTCAATGGATAAACTCTAATCCTTTCGGTCTAATTTCTTTTTGCAAAAATACGACAGAATCGTTAGAAGGATTAGGAAATGGGTATAGATAAAAATTATCCCGTCATACCCATCAGATACTTCTTTGGGGTCGTACCGTATTGCTTTTTAAATGCGGTAATAAAATGACTAGAAGTACTGTAACCTACTTTTAGACCAACCTCATTTACATTATGTTCGCCTGATTCTAACAACTTACGGGCAACCTCCATTTTGTAATCAAATAGAAAACTGTAAACCGTATCGCCATAAATCTGTTTGAAGCCCTCCTTCAATTTCTTAAGACTTAGACCTATCAATTCAGACAATTCCTGAAGGGTTGGGGGCTCCGCCATGCGTGAGATAATAATATCCTTGGCCTTTTTTATCTTCTGCACATTGGATTCATCAGCAAGAAAGGGGCATTGCTCAATATTTGCATCCTCATTTCTATTAAAATAGAGGCTTAAGAGTTCTAGCGCCTTTGCTTGAAAATATAG
>JBCCOJ010000142.1:0-8332 GCA_039025415.1 Bacteroidota bacterium
CGCCTATCTTGAGTGCAAACCCATGCCAGGTGGTACTTCCTGATGCCGAAAAATGATAAATTCCATACTTTTTAATACGATTTTCGATTAAGTAAATAATGAATTCTGCCAGGTCATTACAACTTGTAGGGGTCCCGGTTTCAGATGTGATAATTTTAAGAGGTTCATCTGCATTGAGTTTATTAAGAATTGTCTTTGCAAAGTTTTTACCAAACTCTGAATACAGCCATGAAGTTCTTATTATAAAATAGTCGTCAAGTGACTCCTTAATGTATAGTTCACCTTGAAGTTTCGATTTTCCGTAGATATTTAAGGGATTGGTTTGGTCAATTTCCAAATAAGGAATGGATTTTAAACCATCAAAAACATAATCAGTTGAAATATGTATTAAGGCAATACTAAATTTTTGGCAATTCTCAGATAGAGATTTAACGGCGTAGGCATTGACCTTATAAGCTGTTTCCTGTTCTGTTTCTGCGAGTTCAACATTTGTATAGGCCGCACAATTAACACAATAATCAAAGTGATTTTTACCAAAGAAAAGTGATAGTTTTTCAACATTTGAGATATCAAGGTTTTCTTTTGATAGAAAATGAAAATCTATTGATTGCTTTAATTGTCTGCTTTTTTGCTCAATGGTTTTAGCCAATTGCCCATTCGCCCCAGTAACCAAAACTTTAAGCTTCATTGATAAAGTTTTTGAATGTTCTTAAAGCTTTATCCTTTTCTGAAAAAATAAGTTCAGCGTTTGGGATATGCCAATCTATGCTAAGGGCTTTATCGTTATAGATAATACCGTCCTCAGAGGCTTTATTGTAGTAATTGTCACATTTATAATTAAATATGGTATGGTTTTCCAGAACCACAAAACCGTGTGCAAAACCTCGGGGAATGAAAAGTTGTTTTTTATTACTTTCAGAAAGTAGAATTGAAAAGTGCTTTCCAAAGGTCGGGGAGTCTCGTCTTAAATCCACACAAACATCAAGTACTGAGCCGTTAATTACCCTTACCAGTTTTGCTTGTTCATATTTGCCAGTTTGAAAATGTAGGCCTCTTAAAACGCCTTTAGAAGATTTAGATTCGTTATCTTGAACAAATTTGACATCCCAACCCGTTAACTCACTAAATTTTTTTTCATTGAAACTTTCAAAAAAGTAACCTCTTTCATCTTCGAAAACAGTAGGCTCAATTACGAAGCAACCTTTTAAAAACGATTCCTTAACTTTCATTATTAATTTTTTAAAAGGCCTAATAGATTTTTACCATAACCACTTTTCATTAGGGATTTTGCTAAATCCTTAAACTCAATATCTGAAATATAACCCATCTCAAAGGCCGCGGCTTCAATAGATCCAATTTTTAGACCTTGGCGTTCCTCAATGACCTCAACAAATTGCGAAGCCTGCATTAATGACTGAAATGTACCGGTATCAAGCCATGCAGTGCCACGATCGAGAATGCTAACATTTAATTTTCCAGACTCTAAATATTTTTTGTTAACATCTGTAATTTCCAACTCGCCACGATGACTAGGCTTGATATTCTTAGCAATTTCAACAACTGAATTATCGTAAAAGTAAATTCCGGGAACGGCAAAATTGGATTTTGGCTTTTTAGGTTTTTCCTCTATAGAAATCACTTTGCCATCTGAGTCAAATTCAGCAACACCATAGCGTTCTGGGTCATGAACCCTATAAGCGTAAATAATACCACCGTCTGGATCATTATTTGCCTGAAGTAGCTTAGAAAGACCAGAGCCGTAAAAAATATTATCGCCTAATATAAGTGCGACCTTCTCGTTACCAATAAATTCTTCACCAATTATAAAAGCTTCCGCTAGCCCTTTTGGAGCCTCTTGTATTTCATATTGAAAGTTACAACCATATTTTTTTCCGTCCCCAAGTAAATCTTTAAAGAGGGGCAAATCCTTTGGTGTAGATATTATTAAAATATCTTTAATACCTGCGTACATCAAGGTTGACAATGGGTAGTAAATCATCGGTTTGTCGTAAACAGGCATAAGTTGTTTACTTATTGACAATGTTAATGGATGCAAACGCGTTCCTGAACCTCCAGCAAGTATTATTCCTTTCATGTCCTAATTATTATTCCTTTCACAAGACACATGTAACAGCCATATTATTATTTCGCTATGTGCTTAAATTTAGTAATGGATGTTTCATTTGCTTATTTTAACTATACTGTCTGTCGTAGTAATTTTGGTAAGTACCACTGGTCACATTTTTCAACCAATCATCGTTATCAAGATACCAATCTATGGTTTTACTTAGACCTTCCTCAAATGTTACCGAAGGTCTCCAACCAAGTTCTTTCTCAATTTTTGTGGCATCGATGGCATACCTTAAATCATGACCAGGTCTGTCTTTTACAAAAGTGATCAATTCTTCTGAGCTACCAGTCTCTCGACCAAGCTTTTTATCCATTTGTTGACAGAGTAATCTAACTAAATTGATATTTTTCCACTCATTAAAACCGCCTATATTATAAGTTTCATGGATTTTGCCTTCATGGAAAATTTTATCTATGGCAGTTGCATGGTCAATAACAAAGAGCCAATCGCGAGTATAATTACCATCTCCATAAACAGGTAATGGCTTATGGTTTATAATATTATTAATGAATAGTGGTATTAATTTTTCTGGGAATTGATTGGGGCCGTAATTATTTGAACAATTGGATATTATATACGGTAAACCGTAGGTCTCCCCATATGCTCTTACAAAATGATCAGAACTTGCTTTTGATGCAGAGTATGGTGAGTTTGGGTCGTAAGGTGTAGTTTCCTTGAAAAGTCCAGATTCCCCTAGGGTCCCATAAACTTCATCTGTACTGATATGATAAAAAAGTTTGTCCTCAAATTTACCTTTCCACAAATTTTTAAAGGCATTGAGAAGATTCATGGTCCCAATTACATTGGTTTTTACAAATGCCAGGGGATCGGTGATGGACCTATCTACATGCGACTCGGCCGCTAGATGAATAACTGCGTCAAATTTATAGTTGTCAAATAATTCTGTAATGTATTGTTCATCATTTATATCAGCCTTTAAAAAATGGTAATTTGCTTTTTTTTCTAAATCCTTAAGATTTTCTAGATTACCGGCATAGGTGAGTGCGTCGAGATTATAAATGGAATAATTTGTGTATTTATTCACGAAAAGCCTTACCACATGAGAACCTATAAACCCCGCTCCTCCAGTGATTAAAATAGACTTATCATTTGTAATTTTTAACATACCTGATCGTTTTCAATATCAAAAATAATAGACACAACCCCAAAAATGAGATGAGAGGAAGGAATAAGGTATACTTGTTCGTAAGAGATTGATGTCTTACTCCCATTTCAGGGAAGGTCGAAATGACATCATATAGCACATTTTTTTCAATAATCTCCTCCTCAATGGTTCTTATTGAATCTCTAATTCTTATTTGAGTATTAAGTAAATCATATTCTCGAGTATCAACTTTCTCCTGTGAAACAGGAATCATTCCGCTAAGACCTATTTTTCCTGCATTATTTTTAGATTCCTCTTCCTTTATTTTGAGATATACCAATCTCATTGAATCTAACTGCTCAAGATTAAGCTCGTATAGGTCTTTTTTTAATTCAGCAATACGGTCTCGTCGCTCTTTAAGAGTCTTAGAATATTGATTCTCAAAAGACTTGATGAAACCGTTGTTTAAATATTTGAAAATATCTCTATTCCTAGAAAATACCTCTATTGAAAACACCTCGCTAGAGAGTAAATCCCTATTTTCCTTAAAGTCTTTGAATGTGATTTCCAAACCTCTAACACTATCAACCGTGGTGATATATTCATCGTATTTTTGAAGGAGTTCGTTCTCGGTCTCAGGACCTTTCTCCAAATTAAAACTCACTATTTGCTCCACCTTTTCAGATGAAATTTCAAATACCTCTGAAAGTGCTTTATAGTTTTGCGTTTGAAGAAGAGAATTATATAGTTCAATATTTTTGTTGAGTTGGTATTTAGACTGAAAGTAGGGTTCAACCAACATGTTGCCAAAGTAAATAGGTTCCTTGGTTTTATCTAGCGCTATCCCAGCAACAAGTGCAATAATCACTACCGCGACTATTATTTTAAAATATTGAATAAAGGCCTTTAAAATCAGGATAATAACATCAAGAATCCCTTTAAATATTGAGCCTATAAATTTAAAAAATCGCTCAAAAAGCTTTCCTATGGCGTTAAATAGTTGGCCGAGGTCTACTTCCTCTGATTTGTCTGGCTGAGTATTAGTATCACTCATACTTATTTAGTGTTGGTTTAAAATCTGTTGTAATATGGTTCTTGTAATCAAATAGGTTGGCTTTACTCCTGAGGTTCCCAATCCTCCCGAGGCTAAAGTGCTTCCGGTTTCTAAAGGATTATCGCTCGCATAATAAGCATATCTTAATTTAACATCATCGCTTATACTCCCTCTTACCTTGGCGGCGGCTTGAATTGCTTTTTGGTAGTGTGCGCCCTCCATTTCCAATCCAATAACATTCCAAGTAGAATTGTAAAAGAATTTCAAAATTTCCTTATTCTGTAGGGATGTTCCAAGAACGGTGATCATCGTGCCTTCATAAATGTCAACACCTTGGTCTTTTAAATCAGCTTCGCACAACTCATTGTTAAAAGGATAATTATCAGCGGTACCTTCAAAAATATGTGCTGAAGGAATCATAATATCACCCTTTCCTCCTTCTAAAATTCCAGCTTTGCCCATTATTGAAATAGACTGCACATTTAAATGAATCTTTTCGCTCTCACTTATTTTGTATGGTTTAAGTAATTCGTCCATGGTTTCATAAGCCTGTTCACCAAAGGCATAATCCATTACTAGAATGACCGGTTTTTCTGAATTTTTATCCTGCTCACCCAATTCAAAATCCAATTTTGAAAAGTCGAACATTTCGGTATCAAAAATCTGAACGTCTATATTGGTGCCAGATGAGTCTTTGACATACATCATACCCTGTTGCAACGCCTTTTTACTTACTTTATTGCGTAGGCTCTCGTTCTGCGGGTTGCTCAACGATTTATACACCTCAAAATTAGTTGACTTTTTAATTTCTGTCATTAAGGCGAATGGAGCAAATAGAGAATTCATCACGCTGTGCATATTGGCGCTAATAATATGAATCGGCCTTTTCAATAATTTTTTGTCGAGTAATAGTTCCTTAATGTTCTCTGCCCAGACCTCACCGTGTAAATGGTGACCTAAACGCTCTCGAAGTACCTGACTAAAAGTGACTGTTCTTTTGTTGTTATTGATCACTTCTTCTATGGCTAATTTACCTAACCAATAAATAATATGGAGTAGACGTTCTGGTTTGGGTTTGGTCGTGAATTTTTGGTGAGCGTTGGTTAATTCCTCAAAAGTACGTCCCAAGATATTTGCCGTATGCGTTATGGCGACTTCACGTTCTTTTTGGCTAAGTTTTTTTGTTGAAAGTACAGCCGTTTCCAACTTAATCCAATCCCTCGTGGTCGACCCTTTGTCGTCAATTAATATCCGCTTCGCGATTTTATGGGATTCAATAAATAAAAACGTCAAATGCGTTAGGATATCATATATTTCAGAACGCCCGCGCGTCACTTCAATATTCATTTGCTCATCATCAATCCTGTAGCAATTTCGTCTTCTTTTAGGTGGGATTATGGGCTCAAAATGTGAATTGCCATAGCCTTCATCACTCGTAAGGTTTATAATTGAACATTCCTCAATACCTTCAGGTAGCCGATCGATGACATAAAGTAAGCCTTCAAGTTCTGCCTTTTCCTCAGCGATTGACCCGTAAATTTCTGGTCTTAGTAATAGAAGGGATTCCCTTAAAGTTTCACCCGAAACGCCCATAGGTTTATAAAACCCTCGATTGAATAAGTGGCGCATGGTAATGTACATCTTTTCGATAGCGCTCGAGCTTTCCTGCGCTCGCGTTCTTTCATGATGTTTTCTATTGCTCATGTGCCTTGCTTTGCGGGCAAATATAAGTTTATTTCACTAATTTGAGGCGGTGTAATTCATCAGCTATTTTGCGGTCGTTCGCCAATCGGGGGAGTTTGTTTTGTCCGCCAAGTTTGCCAATTGATTTCATATAATCCTGAAAACCGTTCTTTTTCACTTCGGAAATTTTAAGGGCACGTAAAACCTTGCCTTCAATTAAATCGAGATAATAACTGTTTTGATTTTGAAGGGACTTGTCAATCTTGTACTCTAAACTAGACATGTCCTCGGGAGCATTTTCAAACTCAATAAACCACTCATGGTAGGGCAGACCATCCTTTGGATTTATCTGTGGCGCTACTGAAAATTCTGAAACACGAACACCCGTTGCTTCGATGCCATCTTGAAGAGCCTGTTCCACCTCTTTACCAATGACATGTTCACCAAAAGCCGAAATAAAGTGCTTTATACGACCTGATACAATTACTCGATAGGGTTTTAAGTTTGTAAATTGAACGGTGTCTCCAATATTATAGGCCCAAAGTCCCGCGCTTGAAGAAATAAGCATTACATAATTCACATCAACTTGAACCTCTCCAATGGTTAAACGCCGTGGGTTTTCATCAAAAAATTCATCGGCCTTTACAAATTCATAAAAAATCCCTGAATTTAATTGAAGCAGCATCCCTTTTTCATGTTGTGAATCTTGATAGGCAAAAAAGCCTTCACTTGCTGGATAAAGTTCAATGCTATCAACTTTTCTACCAATAAGATTTTCAAATTTTGAACGGTAAGGTTCATAATTGACGCC
The DNA here is from genome assembly GCA_039025415.1 of Bacteroidota bacterium. GTDB lineage: Bacteria > Bacteroidota > Bacteroidia > Flavobacteriales > Flavobacteriaceae > Psychroserpens. Next base: position 6,785 of record JBCCOJ010000142.1, read on the forward strand.
ACCGTAGATAAATAGATTGAACGCCTTAAATATCTCACCGACTTTTTGACCCGATTTTTCAATCAATTTTTCAAAATACATTTGCACCCAAGAAGGAATACCAGAAATCACCGTCATATTCTCATTTAGGGTTTCATCGACAATGGCGTTGACCTTAGTATCCCAATCTTCAATGCAATTGGTCTCCCAAGATGGCATTCTATTTTTTTGGAGATAACTAGGCACGTAATGTGCCACAATTCCCGATAGTCTACCTAGTTTTATGCCGTTTTTCTCACTCAAAATTGGACTTCCTTGAAGAAAAATCATCTTTCCACTAACAAATTTACTGTTACCAGTTTCGGCGATATACATCAAAATGGCATTTCTTGCTGCTTCAATGTGGGTTGGCATACTTTCCTTGGTCAAAGGAATATATTTGGCACCCGAAGTCGTGCCCGAGGTTTTGGCAAAATAAAGAGGCTTACCTTTCCATAGAATATCCCTTTCACCAGCTACTAATCTATCAACGTATGGTTTTAAAGCTTCGTAATCCCTAATGGGGACTTGTTCTTGAAAATCTTGGTAGGAATTGATTTGATTAAAATTATGGTCTTTACCAAATGTGGTTTCGGAGGCCTCTTTTATAAGGTAATCAAATACCTTTTTTTGGGTTTCAATAGGCTTTGAAGACCATTTTTTAACGGAAGAACTGACGTAATTTGCAAAAATCCTAGCTGCAAAAGACTTTATAGAACTCATAGACTAAAATCTATAAAATTGTTTGGGTTTACTGGGTAGCCACGATTCCAGAGTTCGAAATGTAAGTGTGGGCCAGTACTCAGTTCACCTGTATTGCCGGCCATTGCAATTACTTCGCCAGATTTCACCAAATCCCCTTGGTCTTTTGTTATCGAAGCATTGTGCTTATACACCGAAATGAGCTCATTACTATGCTCAATAATAACTACGTATCCAGTAGTTGCCGACCACTCTGCAAAAATAACGGTCCCATCAGCTGTGGCTTTTACTGGCGTATTCTCTTTTACTGCAATGTCAACGGCATAGTGTCTTTCCTCAATGTTATAATCTGATGAAATAGTACCATTAACAGGAGGAAAAAGAACAAAACTCGTAACATTTTTTGCAGATTCAAATACATTGAACTTATCCTCCTTATCGACCAAATCACGAAGAATTGAATCTTCCTTAGATGGCTTAAGATTAATTTCGCTGGCATCTATTTTTGCTGCATCTATAATGGAATCGCGATTAAACTCCACATTTTTAACATCACCGGTCAATACCTTTTTAATGGAGGCATAATATTTTGAATTAAGCTCAATCACGTTTTGCAGCGAGTCTGTTTTATAATTGAGCACAGTGGCTTTTTTCTTCAGGGCGGTGGAAGAATAGCCTGGAATATATTCCCTCAATGATGTAAAAGCAATCAACATGATAGTTGAAAACACCAAAAGAATTGAACCTAAGGAAACAATAACAAAAACATTAAGACGGGTCAACTTAATGGCGAAGCGTTCTTCAAATGTATCCTCGTTTAAAACTACA
>JBCCOJ010000143.1:0-8279 GCA_039025415.1 Bacteroidota bacterium
CCGCGATTTCTAAATGCCTTGGTTTTAGAATCAAGTTAAATTGGTTTAAAATGAACCTCCATATTCGGTAGTCCAGGTGGGTCATCTTTGCCAGAAACCAAAATCAGTATGAGCTTGTTTTTATTGATTGATTTAATTCGTGAAGTCACTTTATTTTTAACGGAAAGTTCTACGTATTTATCTTGCGGTTTGTAAGTCCAAATGCCGCTATCATTGTCTTCATCTTCTCTAATTATATCATAGCTGCCGTCATTTTTGAATTTGAGGTCAAAATCTGCGGCTCCGGGCATTTGACCTAATTTCATACCATTCATCATGGTATATTCTATTTCCCATTGTTGGCATAATATGCTTTTAAGTTTAGAATCAGAAAGTTCGATGTCTTGCCCATAGGAATTTAGTTGCATTCCGATAATTAGTCCGATAAGAATTAAGATTTTTTTCATTTTTTTTTAATTTCTGAAATTCATGCGTTTTGAGAAATAATTGAAATGTGATTTGTCTTTGAGCGTTATCTATGATTTTGCTCTAAGCTTGAAAGATACCAAAATGTGATTAAACGTGAAGATAGTGCAAACCCATACAAGTTAAAAGAAAAGCTGATCCATCAATATAACGGACCAGCTTCATCAAATCACAACATAAATAAAAAACAGTTAAATCTAATAGTTAGATTTCAGAAACAGTAAAATCAAAAGTAGGTTTGGAGTTTGGACCAGTTTGATTCAACCAAATAGAGTAGGTTCCGGCAGGAAGAGGTCCAGAAAATTCCTGTGACCCACTGAGATTTCCAATTGCGGGAAGTATATCTGCATTTAGGTCTTGCGCACCGTATGTTTTACCGCCTAGTAGATCTCCTGCACCGGTATTGTTTGCATCATTGGGGAAACTACTACCATTTACAATCCCTATAAATGCCTGATTACCGTTATCAGCTACATAGTCTGTTAAGGTTAAGGCACTTAATTCATGACCTCCAGGAACAACAATGGTTATATAATCCACGTCCCTTGGATCACCTTGCTGATCTGATATAAAAATATTGCTTCCTTCAGATAAGGTGAAAGGCCCCTCAGGATTATCGAACGCATTGCTTAAATCTCCATCTGCATCTTCATCGTAAACGACGTTACTGGTTTCTGGAGCAGTGGCAGTGTTGTTATTTGTAATAAACCAAATACCAGGTTGTGGAAAACCTACTCCAAACGTATCGCCTTTGTCGCTATCTTGGCCAAACCCATATAATGGCCATCCTTTGTAGGTAAGCTGTTCTTGACCAAAAACATCAATTAACTGAAAATCGTCAACATCAAAGATGCTTGGCACGGCAAGATTCTGTGACGAATAAATTGGCCATATGCCGTCATTTGAAAAATCAGAGGCAGTAAAATTATTAATTAGATTGTTATCATTACTAAAGCGATAAAGCGTATTGCCCCTTTCATCTGTTATATAGAGCGTTTCTCCCTGTCCCTGCATTCCATCTTCCAATAAATCAATTAAATTATTACTGTTATCCTGACCAACCAATTGCTGGCGAGAAACCATGATAGCATAATCGGGCTTTGCAACAAACCAAACACCACCAACACCGTCGCCATTAATATCTCCCGGTGAAGCGTCATTTGAAAACCTATATAATGGATAACCCTTATAGGCAAGTTGTGAAGCGTTGTCATCTCTGGTAATTATAGTAAAGTCTGAGCTTAATAGACCAGTATCTAAGTTTAAGTCGCTTGCAAAGAATGGAGGCCAAGTATCTGCGCATCCACCGTTACAGTTTGAGATGCCTCCAACGGCATCATTGGCAAAGAAGTAAAGCGTGTTGCCTTCACTATCTGTAAGAACCTGTCCAAAGTTTACATTGTTTTCCAGATTTACATCATTCACAATAGGGTCTACGCCAACATTTGAATTATCGTCATTGTCGTAATCGGAATCGCAATTTGTTATTAAAAGCATTCCTAAAAATAATAGTGTTAATTTTTTCATTGTAATTATTTTTAAAATTTCATATTTATACACGACAAATCTCACTCAATCATTTTATCTAATTAAAAGAAATAGGCTCAAATGGAATTATAGGCCTTAAAAGTGAAAGCCCACAAGTAGGCTTTCTAAAATTATATATATCAGCCTGCAAATTTACAGTTTAATCACTTAGGCTATAAACTCTAGTTGCAAGCCTTGGTTGATGATGCTCCTATTTATATTATCCAATATCAACGTTGGACAAATAAAGCGACTCTTGGCAGTAAAGAGTCATTAAGTTGTGGAAATGTAAACTAGTGTATAATATAATTTGCTTGAAAGCCAAAGCTTAGATTGCCTCTTTTTGTATTGAAGTTTACAGGCGTTTGAGTAATAAAGGTATCCTCTGCAAAATTGCGAGCATTAGTTAGCTTGAATTGAAGGATGAGGTCGCCGAGCTCCCAGTTGGTGCCTAAAGCAAATGCACCAAAGGTGTTTCTTGATTCTAAGGGATTGGTTATCCAATAATACTCAGAGACTAGTGAAAGATGATTGGATAACTTATAACGACCTCCAAAACCAATGGCAAAATGATTAATATCATCTTCAGCTAAACGACTAGACCCTCTGTGGATGAATGTTGGCGAGATTTGTAATGAAAAGTTTCGAGTAAACTTGCGCCCTATTAGAAGTTGACTGGTAAAACTCAACTTGTCTATAACGCCATCTGTTTCATTCAGGTTATTAAAGTTTCTAGTTCGGTAAGAAACCGTTTGTACAATAGTAAGCCCTAGCCAAGGTTTGTTGTCAGATCGCTGGCGTATTAACCTGAATTTGGCAAAACCATCTGCAATACCATCTAATGTGGCCATACCGCCACCTAGTGTAAATCGGTCTGAAAAGGCGTAGTCAATACCGAATCTGGCCGTCATTTTATCTGCCACAAAGCTATTGCCCGTTGGTGCCGGCATATCCCAGTAACGGGTCATTATACTTGCTTGTACGATTCCCTGTTTCCTCGTTTCCAATGAATGCCCAATAGAGATACGTGTCGTTTTGAACGTCGCTGCTGTATAAAATACGGTGTCTTGCGATTTTTTTAGGGTACTCAATAAATCTTCCTGCCCCTGTACTCCCAAAAACGATAGAATACCAAGTGTATAGAATGAAAGTTTAGTCTTCATATGGTTCGTATTGAAAGTTAAAGGATACTTCGATATTTTTTGCAATGTTTGGCCTTAGCATTGCAGGTACCTTAATGTTATAATCATCTCTCTGTAGTTTTATTTTTCCAGTGATGATGTAGGAATTTTGTTTTTTATTTCTAGCGATCTGAGCCTTAAACTCTATTTCCTTGGTGATATCCTTTAGTGTAAAATTTCCTTTTACAAGCCTTGTTTGTATTGCTTCTGATTTGGCGTCAAAATTAATAATCGTACCCTCAAAAGTAGCCTGTGGAAACAAATCGCTTTCAACATAACTTTCATTAAAATGCTCGTGCATTAATGCTTTTTCAAAATTAAAGGCACGCATCAAAATGCTAACGGCTATTTCTGAAGACTCTGGATTAAAAATACTCAAAACCTGATTGTTTGTTGCCTCAATATTCTCAACGGTGGTATAAGAAAAAAAGGTAATCTGACCTTGTCTAGCAATAAACTTTTGTTCGTTTGCCTTGAGTATGAAAATTAGTGTGAAGACTAAAAATAGGTTTTTAATCATGGTTGGTTTCGCTCTAGAATAATGCAATTTAACAAAATGGCGTCTAGTAAATGTCCTTTATAGATTCCTTTTATTTTAAGGGTATCTCCTACTTTTAAAATAGCTACCTCATCGCTTTGATTTTTCTGGAGTTCACATAGTATTTTAGCCTTAAATCCATCATTTTTGAGTAACAATGTCTTTTCTCCATTAATTTTACTAACGTTTTCCAATTCACCAGTAATGACAATAGCTTTTTCGAGATAGTCATTAAGCTCATCGGCGTTATTGCCTGATATTTTTTGTAATAATTCGCCTGATGTTGTATTCCAGTGCACCTCTGCTGTTAGGGTATCGCTAGTCGTTTTTGTTGCAATGTTGTAAACCAAAGTTCCTAATGCAACAAGAACTGCAAAAACCATTACCACCATTTTCTTTTTAAAATTCATTTTTTATGAATAGCGAATACTGGGTTACTGAAAATACATATTAATCCAATTAATCAACAAAGTTAAAATCTCAGCAGTTTTTATAGCTTTAAATACCGATTAAAAGCCTGAAGCGGAATTATTGGACTTAAAACTGAAAAACGTGGGATTGAATAATCTGTTATCAGAGAATAATTAATTTAACTTTATCCTGAAATCAAGTGATTTATGAACAACGCTAAAATCTATCTCTTTTCTGCAGTTGCTTTTGCGGTTTTGTTTTTCTGCATAGTGATAATTGCATTACCCTTTTGGGAAAGGAAGACCAACTTGCAACTTTTAGAAGAGGCTATTAAAAATATAGAGGGAAAGACAAATGATTTAGCAACTTTTGCCCAGACTTCTTTTAATAATGAATTGAGTAAAGAGCAAATTATTAAAGGAATACAAACTTCAATTGCAGGTACCGATTCCAAAAGTGATTATGTAATGGCCGTAGATTGGTCTGGAACTATTATTGCCCATCCAGATATAACTCAGGTGGGATCGCAAACCGATTCAGAAACCGTTGAGTTAGCAAGTATGGAGTCTGCATATAATGCATCACAATTGTGCGATATGAGAGTCAGGAATGTTTCTATCCCTGTTTTCCTGCAGCCTGTTAACGGTACCGATATAATGCTTGTAGGTTATATTAATATGTCCTTAAAGCAAGAACTATTTCAAAATATGTTGGAAAATACTCGTCTTCTTCTAGCATTTATAGGATTGTCATCCTTATTATTCGTTCTAGGCATGTTACGCTACGTAAGCGGTCTTTACGAAATTGAGATTACTAGGCGAACGGCAATTATGGAAGATGGTGTTATTAATCTCGAAAAGTTAAATAATAGCTTAGAGGATTATCAAAATAGATTAGCTAGTGTTGAAGATAGAACCTCTATTGATACTAAACCCAAAGTAAACGCTAATGATAAAGAGTTTGAGAAATCGAGATTGCTTACCTACGTGCGAAATGAGCTTTTACCAGTACTAATGGAAGATATCGCCTACGTATACGTAGAAAATACCATAACCTATATTGTACAGCGTTCAGGAAAAAAGTCTACGACTACTGAAAGTCTAGATCAAATATTCAGTTATCTTGATGAGAATACTTTTTTTAGAGCTAATCGGCAAATTATTGTAGCAATAACCTCAATTGAACGCATTGTAAAATATGGAAAAAGCCAGTTGAAGATTGAAGTAAATCCACCATCGGAAATTGATATGACCATTGGGAAGAATAAAGCCGCTGCCTTTAAGCAGTGGTTGGATTTATAACAGATTTAGGAAGCGTTTATTAATATGACAGTTCATTTATTTTAGTATAATTTAATTTAATCGCGATTCGGATGAAAAGGCGGAATAGTTGTTTCTGCTTTCCAAATCGATAATCCAGCCATTATTGTTCCAGAAAATTCCATCCATTTTTGGTCAAACCAGTTGTCAATTCGAGTCACAAAAATGTCATTTGGCTTCCAAAGTTCAATTCGGTTCTGAATTATTTTCTCGCAATTCAGTATAAAATTTGGATTATCGTTGTTCTTTTCTTTCAGTAATCTCATTCTAGCTCCCTTGGTACTAGTTATTCAATGGCATTATCATTTATTCAATCATTTTGATTTAGATTATTAATGAAATTTCTAAAATAAACTTCTTCCTTTTCAATGATAGTAAATCCGAACAAAGCATTATAAGACTTTGTAAATAGGTTATTACCCTTATAGGTTACTTTTAGCGTTAAATAGGTTTTGTCTCTGTATTCCATAGCACTACGCTTATATTCAACATCTTTATATTTAAATCTGGCCATGAAAGACATGGATTTATTTGGAGTGACCTCTGTAACAACCTGTCTAATGATTTTATAATTCCCATCTGAATTAAAATAAATATCAGACTCTGACCCAACGGTTCCATTCATTCCATAAACTTGTTTAATTTCCTGTACATTATCCAAAAAATTCGAGAGATTAAATTTTTCTTGGATTAATGGCCATGATTTTTCTATCGGTTCATCAATTTTAGAAAAGAGTTTAAATGAAAATGTTGGTCTTATAATTCCGCTAAGGCAGAATAATAGAAATAAGGTAGCTAATGCGGCAAGAATAAAATAAAGGGTCTTCATTTATCTCTTATAAGTAATAAGTAACGGCGTTCTACATACCTTTTAGTTACTGTTGAATATACAGAGACTTTTCGGTTTTGCACAGTCTTTAGCAATTGCAAGTAAATTTATTAAGCCAGTCTTGAGCGCACGCGTGTCACTGAAGCTTTAGCTTAAGCACGGTCGAAGGGTAGTTGAATATCCGAGAGCGTTGCGAACTGGCGACAGCAAATTGCGGTTATACAACTTAAGTTAGCATTTGTTTTTACCATAAAAGTATTCGATACTTAAGGATATATTAGGTTATTTAGTCCTACTTTTTAATTCAGCAATTATTTTACTTTCTTTTTCAGTTTGAATTGGGATATTATAGGAATCCCAAAAATATGCATTGAATTCTTTAGCTTGATTTTCAATACTCGTATCTATATCCATATTTCTTTTAAAAGGATAGTTATTTACATCTTCAACTATTATTTTATTGATAAATAGCTCTTTTTTTGGATATTTTGTAAAAACTACTTTATTCGATTCCAAGCCTTTGAAAATTCTCCAGACGTCCTCTTCTTTCTGATACTTGAGATACAACTTACCGTTGTATTCTTGATACTCGATAACTAAATTATAATATACTTGCAACGCACCATTTGTAAACCGTCTCGCCCAAGACCTATTTCTTATCGCCTGTCTGGTCAATTCAATTTTTATGAAAGCAAAAGTTTCAGTATCAATGAAAAGCGTAGCGATTTGAAAGGGCTTGTCAATGCAACTTATTTTGTAAACCGTTCCATTTCCGTAAGGTAGTATACTTTCAAGTTCATATTTCCATCCTTTTTTCCCCTTTATTGGTCCATAATCAAAACGAATTAAATCATCTTCTACTAAATCTATTATTGAATTTTTGCGTTCTGAATTTTTGTCCCAAGGGTGCTTTTCCGCAAAATAGTTTGTTTTTACTTCCAATAATTCAACTAACGGTTCTCTTTTAGTCTTATAGCCTTGATAAAGAAACTTAGCAGCACACTCTAAATACTCAACATATTTGTCGTCTTCTTTTTGCAGGTCTCTTATATAGCCTTCTAGAATATAAGGTTCATCGGGATAGTTATTCTTTATTTTCTCATACGCTTTCCTTACGATCTCTTTTGTTGTAAGTTCCTTTTTCTTCTGAGCTGTAATCACAATTTCTTCAAGATTGGTTGCTTCTGCGGAGAGGAATATGTTTTGATTGTTACTAAGAGTATTCGCCATTTTAGAAACTGTGGTATAACCAATTACTGAAATTATTATAGTACTTTCTTTATGGGCATTTGGTATATGGAACAAAAAATATCCTTCATCATTTGTGGTCGTTCCAATGGATTCTGATTTAATATATATGGAAGCATAAGGTATTGGCTCTAGGGTTTCTGAGTCTAAAATTTTACCTGAAATAGTAATGGTGTTCTCTTGTGAAAAGCCTGTTTTGAAAGCTATAAGAAAAAGAATTGCGATGTTGTATTTTAAAAATTCATTCATATTTGATAAGACTACCCAATTAGAAGATTGTTACGTTACGCTATTTCTTATTTTTCACGTTATTAATGTTTTCAGTATAGTCGCATCACTTCCCGAGGTTTTACAATTATTACAAGATGCTTTTAGTTAATTGTGAGTTTTTCACAATGTCACGTCCTGAAATATGGCTACAGTTTAAAAATTGATTTACGTTACATTTATGCCTGTCTGCCGACAATCAGGCAAGCAATTACTTATAGCATCTATGTAAAAGCAGTATGTCGAGTATCTTTAAAGTGAACTAAAAATTAGAGATATGGAACAACAAACTGCCACCCCCAAGTTATTCATTGGAATCGACATTCACAAGCGCAGCTGGAAGATTCACTGCGCCACGGACCTATTTTCGGGTAAGACCTTTTCCATGAGGCCCAACCAATAATTATTGAGGGATTATGTTGATAATCCGCTCACGGCGGATTGCCAACATTCCAACACTCCAATGACACCATCATGGAATAAAAGAAAATTAA
>JBCCOJ010000144.1:0-8269 GCA_039025415.1 Bacteroidota bacterium
GGTGATTAATTCTGTTGCACGCTTTACATCTTTTACACCTGGTAATTCGACCAATACACGTCCAGAATTACCCAACCTTTGAATATTAGGTGAGGTCACCCCAAATTGGTCAATACGCTTTCTTAAAACCTCAAAAGCAGAGACTATAGACTCATCAACCTTTTCTTCAAGTTTTTCTCGAACCTCGTTGTCACTCATTGAAATATTGATGACATCGTCAAGATTACGGTTGGCGAATATATCTGGAGACGCTAACTTCTGGTCACCTTTAATGTTATCCCAAGCTTGAAAAAATGATTCTAAATAAGACTCCTGCGCATCTTTTTGCAATTCTTGTGCATCGACTAAAGCCTTATTAAATGCTGGATCTTTACTATTGTTTGAAAGTCCAAATAATATATCACGAACCGATATCTGAAGAATCACGTTTAAACCTCCTTTAAGGTCAAGACCGAGATTCATTGATTTTTCTTTGACTTCCTTACCGGTAAACTCAGCGATCCCAATATTGTATACATTTTTATTGGCAATTGAGTCTAAATAACTGACCTCAGCCTCATTAATCAGGTCAGGGTCATCGTAGCTTTTGGAGGCAAAGGTGGTTGCCTCTTCCTCTAGCTGATTGTTTTTAAATGTGAACGACAATTGGTAAATACTTACCAAGCCAAATAATATAGCAAAGAGTCTTACTAATCCTTTGTTTTGCATTGTTTTGTGTTTAAGTCAACTATTTGTTTACCTAAAATTTTAGATAAACGCGGCAAATATATAGGTTGCCAAAATATTTGACAATTATTTTAATTAATAAAAAATTGATTTTGAGCCTTTGTAGAAAAGCTCTCAAAAATGTAGGAAAGACAAAATTTAAATCAAAACCACGTCCCTTAAAGCCCTAGACCAATGGGCCAGCTCGAGTTTCTGGAATAATGTAGTATTGGAAGACGGGATAAAGTACATCTATAAATGAAAATGAAACGGACTGCTTAGAAACCGTTTTTCTATTTCCGTAGTCATTATTGATTACTGCCCTAGGGTAATTCGGATTCAAAAATCGTTCAATCTCTGATTTTTGAACTATTATCGAATTTCCCGATAGCCCAGAATGCGCATCTGTAGTCTTCTGAATTTCAAAAATCTTTAAGAGATACCTGTTGGATTGATCCTTTTCTGGAGTTTTTGAAGACGATTTATCGGTATCTAAATGATTTGATACAACTTGCAACAAGGAATTTTCAGATAACAAGCGCTCAATCTCATCAACTCCATAATCGCTGAAATAACTGATTTTAAAAGCGCCGTCAATACGTTCAGAAATTACAATTTCAGTAACGCCAATTGTTTTGAGTCTCTGCTTTACTGTTGCAACCGCATTTTCAATAGTTACCGGTTTAGCGGTATCCCCTTGAAACTGAATGACAATTTCCTGATTGGGTTTAACCGCGTCGTATTGGAAGAAGATACCAAAACCGCATAAGACCAATATTAAAGCAACAATGTACTTCTGAAATTTCATGCGCCAAATATAATGAACTCATTTAAACTATTTGGCGTTTAAACGAGTTCTTAGAAGATTATAAATGTATTTCAATGGTAAGCTATCCTAATGGAAAAATCAAAATATCTCCAAATCGCCCTTGCCTTCCCTAACAACCTCGGGTTCGTTTTGTGATAAATCAATGACGGTTGATGCTTCATTTCCACCGTAACCGCCATCAATCACCAAGTCTACCAGTTTATCCCATTTTTCAAGAATCAATTCTGGGTCGGTGGTGTACTCAATGACATAATCCTCATCCCGAATGGAAGTTGATATGATAGGGTTGCCAAGCTGCCGAACAATCTCTAAGGCAATTTTATTATCAGGAACACGAATCCCCACGGTTTTTTTCTTTTTGAATGGGTGGGGCAAACTTCTTGATCCAGGCAAAATAAACGTATAGGGCCCAGGTAGTGCGCGTTTTAGAATTTTAAACGTTGACGTATCGATTTGCTTGACGTAGTCGCTAAGATTACTTAAATCTTCACAAATAAAAGAGAAATTTGATTTCTCCAATTTTACCCCTTTTATTCTTGCCACCCGCTCCAATGCCTTGATATTATTGATATCACAACCAAGCCCGTAAACAGTATCGGTAGGGTAAATAACCAGCCCACCAGATTTAAGAACCTCTATAACTTTTTTAATTTCCCTTGGATTTGGGTTTTCCTCGTAAATTTTAATCAGTTCGGCCATAATATTTTACTTAATTTGCCGTTATTAAGGTACTCAAATTTCCGCCATGAAACAACTGAAATTAATCTTGCTAATCAGCCTACTAACCGTTGGTCTGCACTCTTGTTCAGATTCAGACAGCGAAACCCCCATTGACCAGCCTCAGCTTGACGCAACAATCTACACCGAACTTCTCGACGTCCCCTATGGAGATGCCGACCGACAAAAAATGGATATTTATCTACCTGCAAATCGGGACGAACAAACCAAAGTCATTTTTCTAATACACGGCGGCGCCTGGACTTCAGGACAAAAAGAGGATATGAATGAGATTAGGGATTTAATTCAAGCCGAACTACCCGATTTAGCCATTATCAATATCAATTACAGGTTAGCCTCAATTGGAAATCCACCCTTCCCCATGCAAATTGACGATATTAGCGCAGCAGTTGATTTTCTTAAGGCGAACAGTTTTGAGTATGTGGTTTCAGAAGATATTGGCCTTTTAGGTACTAGTGCCGGTGGACAATTGGCGCTGCTTTGGAGCTACGCCCATGATGTGGACAATGACGTTGAGATGGTATGCAGTATTGTAGGGCCTACCAACTTTACCGACCCCGCTTACACCGAAAATAATACTGTAAATGCTTTTGCACTTCTTACACTTTTTGGAATCGACACCTCTACCGACTATTTAGAATCCATTAGTCCGTTCCACAGGGTATCGGTTTCCTCCCCTCCAACAGTCTTATTTTACGGCGGGCAAGACGAGTTGATTCCTACAAGCCAAGGCGTCGACCTTGAAAACAGGCTCACCGAACTTGGCGTTACCCATAGTTTTACGCTATATCCCAATGAGGGTCACGGTTGGGAAGGCGAAGCTTTAGAGGATACCTGGACCACTCTAAAATCCTTTATTCAAGTACATTTAGAGTGATTAGGTGTAACAATAGGCGAGATAAATCGTCTCTATAACATGCATCATCAATCAAAAATCATCATCCTTGTCGTCCTATTTTTATTCGGAAATTTTAGCGCCAATGCTAATGTTTCCTTAGAAAAACCACCTACGATTTCATTTTCCAATGCGGAAATATTAAGCACCCATTCCACTCGAATTCCATTTAAACTCGTTGACCACCTCATCGTTATTGAAGCAGAATTATTGGATAAAAAAGGTAATTTCATTATTGATACCGGTTCTGAAACCCTTATACTTAATAGTAAACACTTTAAAAATAATGGGGTCTTATTTAATTCTGGCAAGGAGACTTCTGGAGTAATTGATGTTATTGATAATCCGGCTGAAAAACATTTAAGTGAGTTTCTGATCAATGACCTTTTGATAGAGCGGAAGACCTCAGATGTTATAGACCTTAGCCATATTGAAGTTAGTAAGAAAATCCATCTGTTGGGAATAATCGGATTCAATATCTTGAAAGATTATGAAATATTTGTAGATATGTACCTCAACCAGATTACCTTATCTAGAGTTGACAGGCATGGCGAAAAACTGGATAATAGCGTATATTTGGAAGAGATAATTGATACCGTAGCTTTTGATTTAAAAAAGCATACAATTGTTTTAGATGCTGATATCAATGGTGAAACCTTAAAATTTGGGCTAGATACCGCTGCCGAATTCAATCAGCTTAACAAACGCACCAAAAAAAAGGTGTTGAAATACTTTTATCCCAGCCGGCGTATTGCGCTTTCTGATGCAAGTGGCAAGGAAATGGAAGTTTTGGCAGGGAAATTGTTTAGGGTTAAACTATCTGATACAATTTATTGTGCGCCAATGGAGACTGTGCTCACAAACCTCAGTCATATGAACGAGGTTTTTGGTACAGAACTCGATGGTGTAATCGGCTATGAATTTTTAAAACAGCAACGTACAATAATCAACTATAAAAAAGAACAGCTTTACTTTATAAAATATCCAATACAAACCCATTGAAACCTGTTAATTTAAATACCGTGATTATTCTTCTTCTCATTGCGGTTAATTTAGGGTTTTCACAACTACCAATACCAACGGGTTATTCAATTGATGGTGATGATGTAGTCTTCAGGTTCAATCGTGAGGATTACGATAAGTATTCAGATGATACGGCTTGGTCAATTACCAAGTTTGATAATTTGGACATCAAGACCGTTTCTGTTGCTGGGGAATTCAATAATTGGTCAAAAACCAAATGGAAAATGACCAAGATAGATAAGAACACCTACGAGTTGCGAAAACCGCTTAGCAAATTTGAGGACGAATATTCTTGGGCGTTCAAATTTGTCATCAATGACCGCTATTGGGCCGAACCAGAAAATAATGCCCCCAACCTGACACCTGCCTTAAAATACGGCATATTACCGTTACACGTCAATAATCTCAATATGTATACCAAAGCGCATCCTGCAAAGGATGGAAACGTAAGGTTTAGGCTCAGAGGTTTTGAGGATGCAGAACATGTTATTGTAGCCGGTTCATTCAATAAATGGAACGAGAAAATGTTCAAGATGTACAAAATTGATAGTGGTTGGGAATTAAAACTACAAATGCTTCCCGGCGATTATGAATATCGCTACATTGTGGACGGCAATTGGATGGAAGACCCCACCAATCCCGACCGGGTGCCCAATGAGTTTGGCGAATACAACTCCCACATCAATATCGGCAAATTTGTGACGTTTAGACTCAATGGCTACGAAAATGCCCAAAACGTAATTCTCTCTGGCTCCTTCAACGATTGGAATGAAGAGGAATTAGAAATGGAGAAGTCCGTAAACGGCTATTGGACCTGCCGCCTGCCCCTTTCAGCTGGGAAACACCATTATAAATTTATAGTAGACGGTAACTGGATGTTAGACCCAGAAAACCCGGTTAAGGAAAGCGATGGGATGGGACACGTAAACTCGGTTTGGATGGTGAGGTAAATTAGAAAGTAGGCCTACTCATCCATCAACCATTCTCTCGCAGCGTGAATCATTGTATCCTTTTTAGTATCGTTTTCCACAACAAATGTTATTTTCTCATCTGGGGGTACGTTATCTGGATATAAATTGCCATCTCTATCAGAATAAATTCCAGTAGTTATAGAAAGAATAAATTCTTCTGCAATACTATCCCAGCTTGTATTTGTGGTGTATCCTCCTGTTTCTTCTCCAAAGAAACGAGTATTATCCTGGCCCTTAAAAGCTACTGCCACAAACTCCCCAGAACTTACCGTCCAACGGCTCATTAAAATTGCTACCTTCGGATTTTTGATATCAGGTTCATCATCCATTTCAAAGGCTTGATAACCATAATATGCGAAGTTTCCATTTTTAATTTCGGCATAGGCCAGAACCTTATTGTTCAAATCCCTAATGGTAAGTACTTTTTCGGTATTCAGCAAAGGCGCTAATCCAGATAGCATGACGTTAACGTTTCCGCCGCCATTATATCTTAAGTCAATAATCCATTTGTCCACATTTTCTCCATGAAATTCAATAAGAGCTTTTCTGATTCTATTTGCTTCACTTTGTCCATCAAC
Organism: Bacteroidota bacterium; assembly: GCA_039025415.1. Classification (GTDB taxonomy): domain Bacteria; phylum Bacteroidota; class Bacteroidia; order Flavobacteriales; family Flavobacteriaceae; genus Psychroserpens. The sequence continues at coordinate 5,740 of JBCCOJ010000144.1, forward strand.
ATTTGGCCCAACGCCAACCACATTTAAATAGCCAATATTATTTGGTAATATTTTGTAACTGAATCTTGCGTCAGGATTATTTACAATCCGTCCCGTCTTTTGATCGTAATTCCGATTATCTTTTTTTCTGCTATTCTTGACGTCGGTCATCCTTGCAAAATTTGAATAGTCAGACGCCCTTCTTATAGCGCCGTGATAGTCCCCTAATTCATTTAACATTAGTTCAAAGGCAGGTTTTAAATCTGACGATTGCTTCGCTTCACTTGCAATCTTGGACATTGCTTTTTCAATTTCATACCAGTTTACACTATCTGAGTAAAGTGACAACTCTCTAGCCTTAGTGATTGTGGTATCTATGATTTTTTGAAAGCGATTATCTTCAGGAGATTTTAAGTTTTGGCCGTGGCAGATTGAAACCGTGATTAAACAAAAAATAATTAATGGAAGTCTAATAATCAAATTTTCGGATTAAGACACAGAAACGTTTTTTCTATAAGATTAAGCAATATAAAGATTATTTAGTTTTTGCATGCGATAAGTTAAGCCATGTAAATCTAGAAAAAGAAGATATTATTAGTTTTTATCAAGTTGTCAAAGTCTTTGGCTTTTACTATATACTTAGTCTAAAACTTGAGTGCTCACTCCAAATATATTAACTCGTGGACGGCAGGGAAATACCATTACAAATTTATCGTTGATGGGAAGTGGATGTTAGACCCCAAAGATCCTGTGAAGGAAGGTGATGGGAAAGGCCACATAAATTCGGTTTGGATGGTGAGTTGAAGTTTGTCAAGGAACGAGAAATCTTCCTTTACAGAAAAATTTTCTGCTTCGTTTTTTAAATCCAAAAAGTCAAATACTCTTAAACGTATTTAAATTTTAACAATAGATTTAAAACAATCTATAACCCACGATTAGCGAAATTGGTGTACTATATTTCGCGCTCCAATCTATAAAATTTTCTAGCAATTGCCTATCTGTTTGATACCTTAATTCCAAACTATATCTATTATTAAAATTATACCCCATACCAAAGGCGAAGTTTGTTCCTGACTTAATTTCGAACGATCTCGTTGTTTGACCGCTAGAGGTTGCATATTCAATAGTGGAATTCAAGGCCACATCAATGAAGTAAGACGCGTTAATAAAAATTTTAGACTTTTCATTTAGAAAAAAATAGTGCCGAACGCCAAGTGGTAATTCGATGGAGCTATAGTCAGATTTTGCTGTGACTTCGGTACCAAGAAAACTGTTAAGAGTATTTGATTCTTCGGCTTTAAAGCTTTGATAGGTAGGCTCAACAATAATTGCCCATTTATTTTTATTTAAGGGCAGTATAAATTCTGCCTCTAGACCAATGCCAAAACTTATTTGACTACTGATGTCGGTATCCCCACCACTCGAGGTAAAACGTCGGACGCTTAGTGAAGAACTTTTTAGACGCGGCCTGATATTTAAATTGAAAAAATCTCTTTTTTGCTTTTTAGCGTAATTTACTACTTCTTGATTCTGGCATTGGTTGGATTCAATGAAAAAATCAACCAATTCATTTCGGTCATAATCAAGATAATTCATGGTTTTCAGTTCATATTCTGGGCACTTGACATCAGCCCATAGCTGTTGTCTAAACCTATTATTCTTGGCAATCTTGTTATCAGCGGTTTTATAAGATTTAAATATGAGTTGTTCTAGGTGCGCTTCATCTTTGCTATAAAAGTATCTCTTAAGGTTGTCCCCCATATATTCGTAGAGTGTAAACTGGCCTTCAACCAAAACTTTTAAAAAAAGTTGCATATTCTGAAAATCTGGATTTCGGTCTTCCCCCAATTCATTGACCTTTTCGCTGGAAACATCTATTTCAATCGTTTTTTTGACGTATTTCAAAGAATTGGGAATACCGAATTCCTTAACACTTTTTAAATCGCCAATCTCGGATTTGCCATTTTCTGATAATTTATATTCAAAACTTCTTGGATTATTTCTCCAGTCGACATTCTTAATCAGGCATTCAATTTTTTGATTTTTATTGTTTATTAAGTAGCCGCTCTCATAAACTATTTGCGAATAAGCGTTTAGGCTCAAAATTCCAATTAAAAGGAAAAATATGGTCTTCTTCATTTATCAGTATGATGTTTAATTCTTAAACGTTGAATGTCGGAAGATTTATTTCAACAAACAAATTGTAGCAATGTTTTATTGTTTTTAGTAAGGGATTCTATTTTAAGTCTATTTATCTGTAATATCAGTCTTAGATTTACCCGAAATCAAAGCGCACAATATATTAATCGCAAATAATAAGACTCCTAAACAGACGAAGAAAATCGTTGTCAATTGTGCTATGAGTACTTTTGGGGTTTGGTCAAATAGAGGGAATTCATTCTCCTTCAAAATCAAAACTGAAAGCAAATACGTAACTACTAAACTACCAAATGTTGTTAGGATATGAATGAGGATAAGGCTCTTTAAAAGTCTGTATTTTGATTTATACATCACCCAATATCCAAGCCCTAATATTCCAAAAAGTATAGAA
>JBCCOJ010000145.1:0-8196 GCA_039025415.1 Bacteroidota bacterium
ACGGTAAAAGTTCGATTCCGGTACACGGTCGCTCAATTGGAAATTGTTGAACAGTTTCTCTTGGTAAGTCTTCTTGCCTTGCATATAACAAGATACGATTATTTGCTATCTTTAACTAGTAGTTGTGCAACAGGCACAATGGCTATAAGTAATTGCCTGTTCTTGCCTAGTTCTGAATCCCGAAAGCTTTCGGGACCCGGATTTTCAGTTTAGTGTGTACTTGCAAAATTAAGTACTAAACCACACAAGTACTCATAGCCCTACCGTTGTATGTAAAATGAAAAAAACCATCTTCACAATATTCTTTTTACTTTTTCTAACAATCTCATTTGGACAAAATGAATTACATGGAACTTGGATTGGAAAAAATTTGAATATTTATCTGTAAATGACAGTCTTGTTTCGATTGAATTGCGAACTTTTAAAGATGATTTCAAATATCAAATAAAGGATAATCAATTGATTTTAAAAAACTCCTACGAGATTTCGACCAGAAATAAAGAAAAAGCTAGCAAAGTTGCTGATTCCACACATCTTCCTCAAATATCTTGGGTCCGCGATTCTACACTATATTATTTTGATTTTAACTTAATCAACAATGATTCACTGGAACTTAAGCTAGAGAAAATAATTGGACGAAATTTATCGAGTCCGAAAGAACAGTACAATTACAATAGGAAATCATCACTTAAAGAAAAGAAAATCAATTTTAAGTCAGTTTTTTTTAAAGGAACAACTTGTTTTGGAACTTGTCCAAAAATGAAAATTGAAATAGATTCCCTTGGTAATGCAAAATTTAAAGGAGAACAATTTACAAAACCGTTTATTGGAAATTTCAAGGGGAAGCTAACATCAGACCAACTCGAATCTCTCGTTGAAATCCTTAACAGAAGTGAACTTGATAGAATACCAAAAAGCCTACCTGTTATGATTGACGCACCGAATTATAAATTCATATTTAATTATGATAATAAAAAAAGAGAAATCAGCGGTTCAATACTTCCATATTTTAATTGGGAACTTGCGAGCTATCTTTTGAAGATTTATAAAGAAATAAAATGGAAAGAAGTAGAATACGAAATTGAATTTAACGAATAATACTACTGGCAAAAATAGCTATACGTAATTGCTTGTTCTCGGCTAATTTGGAAATTCCTAACGATTTTTCGACTTGGTGCATACTGGCAAGTTAAAGTGCTAACCCAGATAACTACTCATGGACAAGACGACAACTTTAAAAATAAACCAAAATATAAAATGGGATTCTTAAAAAGATTATTCGGAAAAAAAGAAGTGGAAGTTAAAAAGGAATTTACTGAAGAAGAACACGAAAAGGATTATGAATTAAAATCTGAAGGACTTGAAAATCTGCTTGGAAAAATGCACAATCTTGTTGGACACGCCATCATCCCTTTCGCCATTGGTGGAGCGGTTGACATGTATTATTTTCCTAACCACATAAAAGGAACTGGATTTGCAACGATGGAATTGTTAGACCCAGAAGGTAACGGGCCGCTTAAAAATAGACTCGGGACTTATGAATTGGTTGCTTTTACAAAATATGATTATAATCCAGATGAAGACACTCAGACACCTTTCAACCTTATAGAGAGACGAGCGTGTGGATTCTTAACCGCAATTGGGATGTATTCATCACAAGCTGTTCTTAATCCCAAGGAAACCATTGAAGTTCCAAACGGAGAAAATGAAGAAAATACATGCTTGATTTTTGACTTGTATGAACCCGAAGGAAAGAAATTTAAAATAGGCTATAGAGAACATCATCTGCTGCTTTGCCTTCAGATTTTCAGAAGTGAAATGGATTTCGCAAGACAACAAGGAAGTGATGAGTTGTTTAAACTATTAAAACAAAATGGAGTTTATCCCTATAGCGATTTAGACAGAGAGCCAGTAATATAAAACCTAAGGAAGAAGGAATTTTAAATTTTAAGCTACATTCTGACAAAACAGGTAAAATTGTAAAAATTGAAAAGCTGAATTCAATTCGAGGTGGTAGGCAAGTCCAAAATGCTATAATGGACATATTATAAACTTTACCAAAGTTTAGACCCTTAATGACATCTCAAAAAAAATCTATAGGCACTAGGTTTGAATTATCCGTACCCATAAAAACGAAATGAAGTTGTCAAACTATGGCCAATAAAAAGAAAGGACAATTAACCCAAACCAAATCGTGGGACAAACATTTACGAAAAATCGGGAAACGTATGTTCTGGAAAACTGAACGTCCGGCAGAAAAAAAGTTAATTAACCATGAAATCTCTGAAATTGAAAAGAAGACAGAATAAAAACAACAGCCAAAAACGTGGTCATTCATTAACATGCATGCTCTAAAAAAATCCAGATTAAGAATTAAGGTGTAACATTTCCATCAAAAAATTTACTTATTATCAAATCGCATCAATAAATGAAATTAAGACCTTTTAAAATCGGACAGGTAATTATAACACCTAAAATGTTCATCCCATTATTTGGCGCTCTGTTTATTTTAGGACTTGGAATTGGAGCAACAGTTGCATCGACTAATAATTCTAAACTTGCATTATTGTTTTGCACTATAATAAGTATTGCTATCGTCATTTATACGTTTTCAAAATCACCAAAAACGTAATAGCATCAAGCATTGAATTAGTTATTCCTTTTAATAAATTTCGGTATTAAATCGGCTGATTAATTTCCCGTGGCTTAGGCCTTTCGATAAAGCCTGTATAGAATAATGCATAAATACTTCATTTACACCATGTCGAAAGGGGGGTGTGTCATTGCAATTTGCTATCTTTCGGAGACGCCAGAAAAACTGAGACGGTATCATCAAGCACCATTAGCTATTTACTTAACAAAATTCAAAACCCAAAACGAATGAATAGAACTTTGATTTTCACATTTACCATTTTTTTAGTGGGAAATATTCTTATCGGACAGGAAATTTCAAATGAAACATTAAAAGCAATTAAAGATGCAGATATTGCCGTCCTAGATAGGGTCATTTCTAAGGAAAGCTTAAACAATTGTTATGACGTAAAAAATAGTTCCTATAACTATCTCGCAATGAGCATTAAAATGAAACAAATCAAATCTGTGAAATATTTTACCGAAAAAGGAGCAGATTTAGAAGCGGTATGTACCGGTAAAACCCCATTGATGTATGCGGTAAAATATGGCCAATTGGAAATGGTGAAATATCTGATAAACGCAGGAGCCAAAATTGAAGCTAAAACCGATAAAGGTAGAAATGCTTTGGATTACGCTGCAAAATATGAGCAAGTAGAAATTGCCAAGTATCTGAAAGAATCGTTGAAATACTAAAACGAATTAAATATCGGCTATTATAAATCGTATATGAGAATTTAAGCCTGATTGCCCATGAAATATTAATTGATAAAAACGTTAGTGAACTGCACTGAATGAACTTTTTATCGCTCTTTTCTTAAATTAATAAGCACCTCTTGGGTATCCCTAGATAAAAAAAATAGTCTCAAAATTGATACAGGATTTTTTTAATATTCTTATACTTCTTGGTGCCATTCAAGGGCTACTAACTTCAATTTTATTATTCATTTTTAAGTCTAATAAAAATGCAAATACAATTTTAGCTTGGTTAATTCTTTTAATCTCATTAGCCTGTTTAAATATTTATTTTTTAGAAACGTTGGGTAACCCTTCAACGTTTCTGTCTATTTTAGGTGCTATTCTCCCACTATTAATTTTTATGCCTATTGGGCCTCTTGTGTATTTTTATGTAAAGGCAATGCTCTATCCAGATTTTAAACTCAACAAAAACACTAGACCTCATTTTTATTCTGCTATCATTGACCTTGTCCCCTATCTTATCTCTTCAGGCTATCTAATTGGGTTGGTGTTAGGCTTTATTGACTCAGAAAGCACTACGAATCTAGGAACCTTTATCGATACATATAATGTATACGTAGATGTACCAAGATGGCTGTCATTACTAGTTTATATATGGCTTACGAATAAATTAATCACGCAATATCGAGCGAATCAAAAAGAGAAAGTACTATTAAATTGGACACGACAATTTACTCTAGGGTTTAAAATATTCTTGATAATATGGTTTATTCATTTAGTGCCCTACATTATTCCTTCTTTATCAAGTAAATTATTAGACGCTGTGGGATGGTACCCCATTTATATGCCGTTAATTATTTTGATTTATTGGCTTGGATTCAACGGCTTCATGATTAGTTTAAGAACCTATAATAAAAATGCAAATGGGTTGAAACTTTCTAGTTCAGATATAAAAAATACAATATCAGCATTAGAAAATGCTATGAAGAATGATAAGCTGTATTTAAATCCGTCTCTTAAACTGAATGATTTGGTTCAACATATTGAAATTCCCCAGAAGACAATTTCCGCAGTATTAAACAATAACATCGGCAAAACATTTAATGTGTACGTTAACACCTACAGAATTGAAGCCTTTAAAGCACGCCTATTAGAAGATAATTCGGAAAATTTGACCATCACAGGTCTAGCTTTTGAGTGTGGCTTTAACTCACAAGCCACATTTCAACGTACGTTTAAAACGCTAACAAACCATTCACCAAAAGAATTTAAGCAGAAACATTCGCAAACTGAATAAAACAGCACTCAAATCTAGATTTGAATAGACTGAATGAGTCAACATCACTTTATTTGCAGAAAAATAAAACTGATGAATAAAATACTCCTTTTACTCTTAACTATATCCACTAATTTGGCTTTTTCTCAACCTACAGAGAAGCGCATACAAAATGTAGAAAATGGATTAATGCTTCCAACCATCTTGACCCAAAAAAATGAGGCAGGACATAAAAACATACTTCAAAAATTAAAGGAACATAAGGTTAATGGGATTAGTGTAGCTGTCATACATAATGGTAAGCTAGATTGGACCAAAGCGTATGGGGTTGCGAATGCAGACACTAAAGAACCCGTGACTACCAATACATTATTTCAATGTGCATCAATTAGTAAAATCATTACCGCGATAGCTGCTTTAAAATTGGTAGAAAATGGCCTATTGTCTTTAGATGAAAATGTAAATAACAAATTGAAGCGTTGGAAACTTAAAGAAAATGATAACACAAAAGCTCAAAGTGTTTCTTTGAGGCATTTATTATCGCATTCGGCGGGTCTTACTGACGAGTATGGTTTTTTGGGTTATGACCCTAAGAACAAAATACCGACACTACTTGAAATTTTAAACAATGAGCGTCCTTCTAACGCAAAAAAGGCACTAGCCGTTAATGCAGTTCCTGGTGAAAAGGAAATGTATTCAGGTGGAGGCTATCTCATTGTTCAATTATTGATCGAAGACCTAACCGAGATGTCTTTTGCTGACTATGTACAGCAACAAGTTTTCGAAGTTCTTCAAATGACAAACACCACTTATAGCAACCAGCCAGATATAAGTCTAGGAAGGCCGATTGCGACTGGTCATCGTTCTAATGGGAAAACCTACAAAAACAAGAAATATCACATTTATCCTGAAAAAGCGGCAGCCGGACCTTGGACAACGGCCGAAGACCTAGCCAAATTAGTAATTGCAATCCAGTCAGCCATCAATAAGCAAGATAAGGCAATACTAAACCAAGAATTAATAACAGAATTTATCACGCCTCAAATTAATCAGAAAGGGCTCGGAAATAATCTCAAAGGTATTGAAAAGCCCAAGGCTTTTTGGCATTCTGGTCAAAATTTAGGCTTCACAGGATTGCTCTATGGGTTAATAGAAGAAGGAGAAGGTGCCATTGTTCTCGTTAATTCTGAAGGAGGGGAAATCTTAATACAAGAATTTATTACTAGCGTAGCCAATGCATATGACTGGCCTGTGATGAAATCGTATGACGCTTTAGAAATTTCAGAACGTTTAAAATCACAATTAGTAGGCAGTTATGAAAATTCAAACCAACAGAAAAACTTTTCCATTGAACAAAAAAATCATAAACTGATGATGAAATCTGCCAGCTCAAAAGGCAGTTTTCAACTTTACAGAATTGGAGAAAATCGATATACATTTAAAGACGCTCAAGACTATTATAAATTGGTATTTAAATTTAAAAATGAAAAAGTAGTAAGTCTCATGTATAACGAAAGTATTGGTAAAACCATTGAATTAAAAAAACTTGAATAGTTATCCAATCTTAGGCCAATAAATTAAGTTGTTATTGCAAAACATAAAGAAATTAAAGATTATAGTTATCTCGAATATCGATATTTAAATCCGCCTCAAATTATTTAAAAATCCAATAGTCACAATATGCTCAATGATTATTGGATTTTGCAACATTTAAATTTTTTTTCTCGTCTATTCGATTATATCATCCATCAAAAATCATATATATGAAAAAACTCATAACCTTTTTAATCCTGTTCGTTCTTTTAGGTATCTCCTCCAACCACGCTCAAGATAAAACTGAATATTTAACCCGAGCTGAAATTGAGAACGATTTGAAATTTCTTAGCGATATTTTGGAAAATAAATCTTCATACCAAGGATTAAATGGTTTTGATTACAGAAAAGATTTTGACAATTATTTACAAAAGGTAAAGAACAAAAAAATTAGCAAATCTGATTTTGGACTATTCCTATCCCAAACCATAGGAAAAATTGGCGACAGGCATTCTTATATAAAAGGTTACGATTTACCAGAAACCCTCTATTTCCCATTTTCTTTTGCACCTTATAATGATAAAGTTCTAGTAATCAATTATGAAAAATCTAAACAAAAATACAGTATTTTTAATTCTAAATTTCCCTATTTAAAATCAATTAATAATATAGCAATTGAAAAGATATTACAACAAATACGTCCTAATGACCAACTTGCTCCAAAAAAATCATATTTGCTCGATGCTGTAAGGGACTTAAGAGATATAGAGACCGTATTTAGCATAATGAAAATTAAATTACCCAATCCGCTTCCAATTAAACTAGAAAATGAGAACGGAATTGAAAAATCAATTAATGTGAAATTAGTTTCGGATGGTGACAGAGGCTATTTGTGGGATGAAAGATTCCATAAAAAAGATTTTTATTTCTTCGCTAAAGCTGAAAAGCTAAATGACAAAACACTATTAGAACAATTCTTTTCCATTAATGACAATATAGGATATATCCAAGTTCATGCGATGTTAGATAGAGATGAAAGCCCTCTGTTTTTTCAGTTGCTAAATGGGTTTATGCAAAGGGCAAAAGATACGGAAGCATTAATTATAGATGTGCGAGATAATGGAGGAGGAAGTAGGGACCTAATAAATGAATTTGCTGGATATTTTATTGATACTAATCTATCTATGTTGTGAATGCCACTAAACAACGGGGGATTTTACCCCTAAATCAGGATTTAAAGCAAAGTTTACATGGTCGCTATTTATTTTCAAGGGATGAGTTAGACAAAAAAGAACAAAAAGCTGTCGATGAGTTTATGAAAACCTTTGAACCAATGTACAAGTTGAATAAAGACAAATTTAGCGACTACCACTATTATATTTTCAATGGTGAGAAAATTACAAAAGGCAAATATCATTATAACAAGCCCATTTATATCTTAACCAATGAAAGAAGTTTTAGTGCAGCTTCTGTATTCGTGTCTACACTAAAAGGTCTACCAAATATAAAAGTTGTAGGAGTTAATACTGATGGCTCAAGTGGAAATAGCGAAAGGTTTAAATTACCAAACTCCAAACTTCGCGGAAAAATAAGTACCATGGTTTCTTTTCAAAAAGATGGAAAAATATTGGACGGAATTGGGACTGCACCTGATATTGTTATTGAACGCAGTCTAGACCAGATTCTATTGAAAGAAGATTATCAATTAAATAGGCTTTTGGAAATAATAATGGCAGATTAAAGTACCATAACTATAACGAAGTATAGCCGAAAGTTAAGGCTGTATTACTAATAGATTTAACTTTACTAGTTCAATTTTAGTTGTCGAGATTATTCTTTTAAGGGTACGTTCATTCCAAATTCTTCTTAGAATTGCTACAGCAAATACTTCATCTAAAAATAGTATCTTCTACCCGTACCTGAATGTCTTAAATTACAATGAGCAACCTAAATAAAATATACCATAAAGGAAAATACAGAAGTGGTGAATGGGCAAAGCACTTACGCCCTTATTTGAAGAGAGTTGGCAATAAACGGTGGAGAAAAAACGGTAAACA
>JBCCOJ010000146.1:0-8120 GCA_039025415.1 Bacteroidota bacterium
AAAACAATTCATTATCAGAAAGGGTTTTGTCATTTTCACGAAACACCTCAAATCGGCTTTCATCCTTTACGGTTTGACCAAATTTATCCTCACTTTGAAGGGTAATAATATATTTGCCCGATTCCCATTTTTTTATGTTTCCGAGGGTAATTTCCTTAGACGTTTCTGTATCAAAATTAGATTCAAAAACCAATCTACCTCTCTCCCAGTTATTTGGATTGGCCTCATCAGCGTAAGCTTCATGAGGAAACTTTTCCTTAAACTCTCCCTCGGGAATCACTTGATAATCGGGCGCACTCCAAGGGCGGTTTCGTAAAATACGGTCTGGTGACTTGAGTTTGTAGATTTTTAATTGACCATTCGCAGCGACAAACTCGCCATTTAAATTTCTGGTATCAATAGCAATTTTGTGGTCTTTTTTCGTTTTATCCAGTTGATTTCCCACCGAAACTGTCACCAAAAGCGAATGATAACCAACATTTACGAACGTGGTCGCTCTCCTGGTTTCGCCGTTGATATCTGTAACGTCGGCAGTGATTTCATAATTGAAAATTGGTAAATTATCTTTATCGACACTATTGTCAGGTTGCGCTAAAAATGTAATCTCAAATTCCCCTTTTTCATCGGTTTTTGTTTCGCCATTTGTAATTTCCTGTGTCGCATTATTATAGTATGATTGATAATAATGATACCACCTCGGATATTGCACATTTCTTTTAACCCGATAAACTACTTTTGCATCGGTAATAGTGCTTCCTGCATAAGCTAAGGCTTTTCCTATTACACTAATTGAATCATTAACTTTAAAACTTTCAGTTACTGGCTCGAAATTAGTCTCAAACCTTGGCCGTTTATACTCTTCAACTGAGAAATAGTGCTCGGTATATAAGTCAATATTGTCAGACTTTGAGTCCAATTCCAGATAATAATCGCCGTTCAAACCTGAGTTTGGCAGTATAAATTCTCCAGAAACTGAACCGAATTCGTTAGTTTTCAATATTAACTCCTTGACCTCCTCATCATTAGTATCGTACAACGAAACATAAACTTCATGATTAGGCAATACGCTTGATTTTTCTTCTTCATGAGACATCGCAATCGCTTTAAAATAAACAATTTGGCCAGGTCTATAAATACTCCTATCCGTAAATAAAAATCCTTTATAATCTATTGTTTTCTTATTGCCTCTGGTATATCGATAGGCGTAAAATCCGTTATAATAAGCGGTTCGGTCTTCTTTTTTTAAGGTTACGCTTAAATTTTGATAACGTTCGTATGTTTTTTCCAAGCCAATAAATCCGTTGGGATTTGAAATAAGTCTTTCACGTTTATAACTGCCGTTGTATTTGGTCTGATATTTTAATTCTGCGGAAACATTTGGGACTGGTTTTCCGTTATTTCGATTGATAATTTGATATCTAATGAACTCATCAGAAGAGTTATCCACTAAGGCAAAATCGGTAACTTGAAGGGTTTGGGTAGCAAACGTATTTTGATTGGTATCGGTTTCCGCTAAAATAATATAATGACCATTTTTCAGCTTTGGAACAATGATTTCGGTGGTATGATTTTGATAATCACCCTCATCTTTTAGACTAGATTTGAATTGCTTAACAACATCCTTGTTTTTTAAAAACATTAATTTGTCATCAGCATCATAAATTTTATTGAATCTGGAAATTTCACCAACCCCAACATCATATATTGTCACTTTTAAATGGTTTAGGTTGGTATAGCGCACCAACAATCTTGAGAATTGATTTTCGGGAATTACAGATTCCGAAGTAATATTTAAAGATTTGGTTAGAACGGTTTTTTTTAGGACTTGACATTTTTCAGCTATTCTACTATCAGGAAAACTTTCAATTACCGAGTTGCAAATCTCAATAGCCCCCTTGAGTTTCCAACGTGGCTCAGAATTCGTTATTGGATTGTAATTTCGGCCTTGTTGAACGTAAAGATTGGCAATTTCAAAATCGTAAAGTGCGGAAATCGCATTTTCCGGATATTTCGACTTGGAGGCTTTCAGCGTATTTAAAAATACCTCATCCTTGTTTTGGAAAACAGCATTCTTTTTGATGTAATTCAAACGGTCAATATCCACATCAACCAAAGCGGAAACATTGTTATTTTGTAAATGAAAACAGATTAAATCCTGATAAATTCTAAGCGCATTTAATTGGAGTGAAGTAGAATCCCTTGACTCAATATTGACATCACAAAACTTAGAATCTACATCTCATAATTTAGGGTTATCAATCTCGAATTTGTAGGCTGGCTTTGAAATGCTATTTTCTAGCGTTTTGAAAAATTCCAAAGCATTTTGTCCCAAAATATCATACAATGTTGGTCGATAATTTTTTGAACCCTTCTGTTCCTGAATAATTACCGAAAATTCCTCAATAGCGGTATTTTGTAATACTTCAGCTTCGTTTAAACTGGCCTTATAGTAATATTGAATTTCACCAAATAGGGTCTTTAAATCCCATGTCCTAAAATCGTCTTCATCAATCTTTTCTGAAGTATTGCTTCGATTATAAAGCTTGTAGCGGTTTTGCTGAAAATACTGCCAATACATATTGGCAAGCATATTTTGTAAAATCGATTTTTCAGCTGCTTTACTCTTATCGATTTCAGCTTTAAAATTTTTAACGATTTTCAATTGAGCCTCTTCCTCTAAAATAAGAGCATATTTACTTTTAAAAAGGAGCGACTTAATATATTCGGGTGAGTTTTTTTCAGATGTGGCCTTAGCCGCAATTTGTTCAACGACTTCTAGTGCAGATTTTGGAAGCCCGTCATTTTCAAACCTTTTTACCTGACCCCATAGCTCTTTGAAATTAGCTTTCTGAGAAGCCGCTATCTGAGTCCAGCTCACAAAGACCGTGATGATTAAAATACGTATGAAGATTGACATAAAATTTGTTTTTAATCTGTTAAAATTCAATTGTTTTGTGCAGCCCTTACCCGTAAGCCAATATATTGGGACATTAGTAGGCAAGTCAGTATCAATTTGCTTTTAATTAATTGAATTTCACCAAAATTGTTGTAATTCAGTTCAAATGTAGATTCAGAAAACGAAATAAAACAGAACCAATGAGTCAAAATGTATTTTGAATGAGTGAAGTTAATAATTCGAGTTTTAAACCTATTATCTTTGCTATTTGAATTTCAAAAACAATACCACAAACCTTTGGTATGTATTTTGCGTAAATGAGATTATGAAAGCACTTTTTTTCTTCTTATTGGTTTGTGCGTCGTCCTTTGGACAAGACGCTATTAAAAAGGGACGGGATTATATTGAAAATAAGGACTATTCCAAGGCCGAAAAAACACTCAAAACCTACTTAGATAGCAATAAAAATGACAAGACCGCCATTGAACTTTTAGGTGACACCTACGGTTTTCAAAAAAACTGGGGTGATGCCTCAGATCAGTACGAAAGGCTAACAGAATTTGAACCAAATAATGCCAATTACCATTACAAATATGGTGGGGCGCTGGGCATGAAGGCTTTGGAGATGAGTAAGATTTCTGCGGCCATGATTGTTGGTGATATCAAATCATCTTTTTTAAAAGCCGCAGAACTTGACCCAAATCATATTGAAACCCGGTGGGCATTAGTAGAACTTTATATGCAACTTCCCGGAATAATTGGTGGCAGCAAAAAGAAATCACTCAAATATGCCAACGAACTTCAAGAATTGTCAAAGGTGGATGGTTATTTAGCTAAAGGCTATATATATGAGTATGATAAGGAACCAGAACTTGCCGAAAAATACTATAAAATGGCCATCAAAGAAGGGGGAAGCTATACCTGCTACGATAAATTGACCAAACTTTACGAAAACGAAAATCAGCCAGAGAAAGCTATTTCCAATTTAGAGGAAACCGAAAAGGTACACAAACGCAATGCCATGCATTATCAAATAGGTAAGGTATGTGCAGAGTATAACATCCAACTTGAAAAAGGAGAAAACTGCTTACTTACCTATATTGAAAACTACACCGCCAAAGACGGGGTGCCAAAAGCATGGGCTTATTATCGTTTGGCCCAAATTCAGAGGCATAAAAAGAACAAAGAAAGAGCATTGAAATATATTGATTTGGCGATTTCTGATTTACCAAATATTGATGTTTTTGGTGAGGAAAAGGCAGAGATACTGGAACTTTAAATTACTTATTTCACAGGTATACGCGAATCAAGGACGGAGATACGAAGAGGTCTTAAATTGGCTCGCAGAGGCTCAAAGTTCCTGAATCATTCTTTCTTGGATAGTATTAGACATGGTTTGGAAGTTTTCGCATTGCTGTAATTAATCCTTCGATTTCAGTTTCGATTTCCATTTTTATTTGTCGGCGAATCACAGCGAAAACTAAACCCATCTCTACGAAACAACTATCTTTGAAATTTAGAAATCTTAAAAAATGAACATTCATTTCATAGCAATTGGCGGAGCTGCCATGCACAACCTCGCCATAGCACTTCATAATAAAGGTTATACGATTACTGGAAGCGACGATACTATTTTTGAACCATCGAAGTCACGATTGGACAAAAAAGGTTTACTTCCTGATGAGTTTGGATGGTTTCCGGAAAAAATTAATACTGATTTAGATGCAATCGTTCTTGGGATGCACGCCAAGGCTGATAATCCAGAATTATTAAAAGCCAAACAACTAGGCTTAAAGATTTATAGTTATCCAGAGTTTTTATACGAACAATGCAAGGAAAAAACCCGAGTAGTCATTGGAGGTAGCCACGGTAAGACTACAATTACCTCAATGATTCTGCACGTAATGCACTATCACGAACGCGATGTTGATTTTATGGTCGGTGCTCAGCTTGAGGGATTTGATGTGATGGTAAAGCTAACCAAGGAGAATGACTTTATTGTTTTAGAGGGTGACGAGTATTTGAGTTCGGCCATAGACCCTCGGCCAAAATTTCATTTATACAAACCAAATATTGCGCTACTTAGTGGCATTGCTTGGGATCATATCAATGTATTTCCAACCTATGAAAATTACGTACAACAGTTCTCCATTTTTGTGGACAGTATCGTATTGGGAGGAAGTATTAATTATAACGAAGAAGACACTGATGTTAAAAGAGTGGTTGAGGCCAGCGATAATGCAATCAGAAAAATCCCCTACTACACTCCTGAATACAGAGTTGAAGACGGGCAAACATTCTTAGCGACACCTGAAGGTGACCTGCCAATTGAAATCTTCGGAAATCACAATCTCAATAATCTTGCGGGTGCAAAATGGATTTGCCAACACATGGGTATTGACGAGGATGATTTTTACGAGGCTATTGCCACTTTCACCGGAGCCAGTAAGCGTCTTGAAAAAATATCTGAAACTAAATCAACGGTGGTATTTAAAGATTTTGCCCACTCCCCAAGTAAGGTAAAGGCAACTACCAAGGCCGTAAAAGAACAATATGCCAACCGTAAATTAATCGCCTGTCTTGAATTGCATACGTACAGCAGCCTGAACTCAACTTTTTTAAAGGAATATGAGGGTGCTCTAGATAAGGCTGATTTGGCCGTTGTATTTTATTCACCACATGCTATAGCCATTAAAAAATTGGAAGACGTATCCGAAACTCAGATTTCTGAGGCATTTCAACGGAACGATTTAAAGATTTTTACAAACCCAAAGGATTTTGAACACTTTTTATTTGAACAGGATTTTAATAATTCAGCAGTCTTAATGATGAGTTCGGGCAATTATGGCGGATTGGATTTTTCGAAGTTTACCAAAGTTTAACAGGAATTTTTATTTCACTGTTTTTATTGGGTCTGAAATTTAATCTTCAGAGGCTTGAATCTTAAACGCTTTCAATTTTTCATTCAAAAACTCGAGCATTTGTAAATCGCTTTTTAAACGATATACTTCGACGAATTTAGGGTCATCGGCAACAAAAAAGAAAAACTCATTTCGTTTTATTTCATCTAAATCATCTATTTCAAAAAGCACCTCTGATGACGATTCTGCAGTCGAAGTCATCGCTTTGTCTATTCTTTCTCGCTTTATCCTGTTTTTGAGTTTTTTGGTCCTACCAGAAATCCAATTCAGTAAAGGGTTTAAGGGTAAAATTCCAGCTCCTGTTTGTGCCTCGTAAAGTCGCCTTTCACTTTGGGTTTTTCGCCTCCCTGTATAGCCAGGAATCCCAACGTCATAAAAATTCAAATCGGCTTTAGCATCACTGTTCTCAATATCAGAAAGCAGATTATCGGTAAGTATTTTTCCGACCACAACCTCATCCAATTCATTAATATTATCTTTTAAGGTTATGGTGATTGATTTAGTTTCATAAAGGGTTTGGTCTATTACAACCTCTTCCGCCTGGTATTGAATGCCAGAAAATGAGATTGTGTCGTTCAACTTTGCAGGAATGGTAAATTCACCCTTATCATTGGTCACCGTAAACCGTCTTGACGTTTTATTGATAATATGTATACCGCTGACTTCTGAGGGCGCTTCTACTTTACCGTTTAAATCTACCATTTGGGAATAGGCAGAGGCAGACAATAGCCCAATAAGAAAGGACCAAATTTTAATTCTTGACACCTTGGATACTTAAAAAAGCTTTACTTTTTTGGTTTAAGACTTCGAGAAATTCAATTTCATTACCGTAATTCAGAAGGTTGAAATCAAAATTCTCATCTTCAACAAATTGAATAAAATCTGAAACCTTTTCGCTTGGGATACTGAAATTATCAGTTAAAAACTCGCTTCCTAAATAATTTTGAATATCATTTTCAGGAACGTTTGGAATTTTAACGTTTTTACGCTTTTTGGCACCAGACCTAAACATTGGCAGTAGCAATTGGTCAACGACATTAACGATATTCAAGCCGTTAACCATAGTTGGGACTTGTGAATGGATTGCCTTGTTCTCAACTTCGGTTCGGTTATCTGCCGAGAAAACATATTCGTCGCTTCTTTGAATTCCAAAATAGAGTGCATCCAATTTCGGATTAAAAGTTCTTACACTTTCAACGTCCGTTTCAAGTTGGCCCGTCAATCCTGAGGTCAATACCAAAATCTCATCCAACTTGTTTATTTGCTCAATTAAAAAAATACGCAGACGCTTAGAGTCTAAAATCGCTTGCGTAATGTTAATCTGCAATTGTTGAAATTGAAGCCCTCGCACTATAATAACATCATTTAGTTTGACGTTGATATCAAATTCACCTTTATCGTCGGTAATAGCATATTTATCAGCGGTCTTGTTATATACTGTAATTTTATCAAGATCAGGAGTTTCAGCAATAATTCTACCATGAATCGATTGGCGCAAATTTTGGGCAAATGCTGATGTCATAGTGATTGATAGTATTAATAAAACAAGTCGTAGTTGCATGAATTATCGATTTCGTTCGGTTATATAAAGAAATAGTATTAAACTATGATATCTTTAATGTTGGTGTTTAAACTTTTGTTAAAAGAATATTTAATCGTCTTTTAAAGTTACGCAAAAACAGGAAAATAATTAATCAACTTAGTCTATTTTTATGCATATTAACAGATAATACCAGTCATTTTTATCATTTTTCTAAAAATTATTAGAACATATAAAATTGAATAGGGTTAGATTGTTAATCAACAACAAAATCATAGCCGGTATTATTTGCCCGATCATTACAATTATTTTCAACACATGAAAAATATCATTATTGCCAGCACCTCAACAATTCATGGCAGTGGTACTCTGGAGTACTTATTTCAATAACTTAAAGACTTCTTTAGGGACATAGATACCATTCTTTTTATACCATACGCCAGACCAAGCGGCATTAGTCACGAGGCCTACACCCACCATATTTCAACAGCTTTTTCTAAAATAGGTAGGAAGATTAAAGGCGTTCATGAATATAAGGACCCAAAAAGTGCTATTGAACAAGCCGAGGCTACTTATGTTGGTGGTGGGAATACATTTAATTTGTAGAGCTGACTAAGCCATAAAAAGGTATTCCCACCACCAACATAAGTAGCCTCGGCTTGTTCAATAGCACTTTTTGGGTCCTTATATTCATGAACGCCTTTAATCTTCCTACCTATTTTAGAAAAAGCTGTTGAAATATGGTGGGTGTAGGCCTCGTGAC
>JBCCOJ010000147.1:0-8006 GCA_039025415.1 Bacteroidota bacterium
ATGTAATAGCGTCGTCTTGCCGATACCTGATTTCCCGAGAATCAATAAATTTTCCTCATCCTTTAAATTTATATCAGGAAAGTGAATAGCTTCTTTCTCAGAAGTGTATTTGTATGATAAATTTTCAGTTTTAATCATTGCAATTTAACTTGATTTTACTCGTCTTACGTCGAACCCAATAGCACATCTTCAATTTGGGAGATTATTTTTTGATTTGCAGCTATTGCTGTTTTAAGCTACATATTCGGCTTCAAACAAATCTTTTTTAGCATTGTAATTTTGATTTTCGCTAACATCATACCAATTGGATTTTGTATCCTTGTGATAAGCTGGCGTGAATACATCCACCATTTGGGTAAATTGATTTGGCATAATTGAATGGATATTACCCTCATCTGATGTTAAAATCCCAACATCGCCCGTCTTTAAAACTTCGTCTTCCACTTCACGAAGAATGCATTTTTTCATGACATAGGTTTTATCGCCCTTAATCACTTCCCGTATATAGGAAAGCTGTTTTTCAATATTGTAATTTTTAGCGGTTAGATTACCAGAAACCACATTTAGCACACCGGTCATATCAGGATGGTCGTGGTGCGGGATATATTCTCCTTTTTCAAACTGGAATAATGACACCTGAAAGTCGACTTCATGATGTAAATTGGAAGATTCAAACCAATTGGGTCTTTTGTTTTCGTAGTTTTCTAATTCTTGCTTAATATTATCAAACTCAGGAAAATTGCATTTCAACAATAATCTTTTAACCCGCTTGGTGTATAATTGTTGATTCCATAGTGCTTCATGCTGCATCTTCGATAATTTTGTAAGTCGCTCTAAAAAAGCATCCCAATTCAATCTTGTACGCTCATCCCACTTTCCTAAATAGCCGTTAGCTTGCTGCGCATAAGCTGAAATAGAATTAATCTGCAAAGCAATACCAGCAAAACCAAGTGCACTTAATTTAATAAAATCCCTTCGCTCAAAATTATCCATGTCGTTTTATGTATAAATGAAAACCTTTCCTCACTTAATGTTACTCTTTTTCGTATTCCAATTCTTTTTCGCCGGTAGTTAAATTCTTTTTTATGACTGCACGGTCGTATTCTTCACCTAATGCAGTATAGGCTACGTAGGTAAGTTTGTCTTTATCTATGCTAATTACTTGATAGAATTGGGTCTGCTCAGCAGATTTATCCATTTGATAGCCTTGTTCTTTATATTGCTGCATTTGAAGGGTGTCAATTGCATATTGTTTAGGGCCGCTAACTGAGGTAACATATACAGTTCCCAAGTCACTTTTCTTGCCATCCATGGATAACTGAGGAACATGACCTCTAGCATAAGTATGATCATGGCCATTAAGAACAAGATCCACTTTATATTTATCGAATAATGGTGTCCAAGTCTTACGGGCAAATTCAAAATCCCTTCCTTTTGCAGGTGAAAACACAGAATGATGGCAAGTGATAATATTCCATTTAGCCTTGGAGGATTTCAGTTGTTTTTCAACATATTCAGTTTGCTCCTCCAATAGCGTATTTGAATTGAGTACGATAATTCTAATGTCTTGATAATCGACAGTATAAACCGTTTCGTGTAATTCTGAATTCAGTTCTTTTTCAATGGGCAGTGTAAATTGGGGTCGCCATTGTATGGAGAGTTTTCTGTTTTCTTTTTTGGCCAAAGGTCTGAACTCATGATTTCCAACCACGGGAATCGCAGTCCATTGACTATGAATGAATCCACCAGCTTTATACCACTCGGCCCACTCGTAGTCTTTATGAGCATTATTGATCAAGTCACCGGCATGAATGACGAATGCGGCATTAGGCGCAGTTTGATAGGCCATACGGATTACCCTTGACCAATGCTCTAACACATCATTTTGAGCGTCACCAAAATACACGAACTCGGTAGGAGCGTATTCTCTTTTCGCGGTGCGAAATTGTATCCATTCAGACCAATATGTGTCACCATCCCCGACCCTATAAACGTAGAGTGTGTTAGGTTTTAAATCTTTGAAGCGTACACTATGATGATGTACCATTAATGAATTATTACCCTTGTAAAGCCCGAGGTCAAATGATTCTGTTTTAGCCCGAAAGGTCTGCGCAGTTTCTGTAAATCCAGAATTTACCGTTGCAACAGCAATCTGCGCAACTGCTTTTTCAATAGTAGTATCTGTACGCCAGGTAACGGCACGAGAGCTTGACGGGTCGCCATGAAATGTCAATATAATTCGGTCTGGGTCTTTACTTGGTATTTCCCAATGGTGAAGTCCTTGATAATGCTCATGACCATGCTCATGTTGTGCTAAAACGGGAAACAGTGAACAACAGAAAACAAATAATAGACTATATTTTGTTAAGATTTTCATTACTTCTCAAATTGCTTCAATTTGCTTTTTTTGTCTAGAGTAATAGTTATAAACTTCCTTCAAGATGGAATTTCCATCAAAAGTATTTTAATTGTCAGCAAACTGAAATTGTCCTTTCCGTTTGATAAAATAAATGGTTCTTAACCTATTTATTCAATCAAGTGACTTTAGGTCGATAACTTCAAAATTTCTTGCATCAAAATAATCGTCCAAACCATAATCTGTATTAATTATTATACCCCCTAAAAGCGCAACTTTATTAACCTTGAATTCAGATTTACATGATTTTATATAATACTTGATTTTTTCATTTATGATTTCATAAGTTGCCTCGGTAATCGCCTTTTCTGGATTATCACAGTTTAGAAAGTCCTCTCTTTGGGAGAGAAGACTTTCCTCTAATTTCATCTGTTGATAGTCATCCTCATGAATTTCAGGTTTGTATTTATCATCCTTAAGACGGTCTAAAGCCAGCATCAATGCGCCGCACGAGCTTCCCGGTTTGTCTTGACGAGGTCTAAACATCTTTCCAATATCCCCGTAAAGCGTAACTCCAATGTGCGGTCCGTAAAAAATAAAGGCGCTACCGTCATCGGGAACGTGATGGGCGTATGCCGACATACCGGTTTTTCCTGAAAAAGGCAGTCCGCCTAACCCTCCTAGGATAAACGGACCAAATAATACCCGAAAGAAGCTAGTTGATGGTACGTTGACATCATCAGAACAGACGGAGGTGGCCATCAAGACTTTTGAAATATCAATATCATGTTCTAATTGCATTTTTCCCAAGTAATGAATAGAAGTATCCTTAGCATCCATTGCGTCAGGAAAATAGCCTTTTACTATATCGTCAAATCTTTTTTGCAGCATATTTTATGTATTTATTTCTTTTAACTTAAATGGTATGGTTGGAATTATAAACCAATTGGTTGCAACTATTAATTTGAAACCAAGGTAAGTTCATCTACTATATTCTTCGCATTTGCATACGTATCGATTAGCCAAAGAACGTATCTAATATCCACATTAATTGTACGCTGAAGGTCTTCGTCAAAAATGACATCACCAGCCATTGCTTCAATATTTCCGTCAAATGCCAAACCTATCAGTTGGGCTTTTCCATCTAATACGGGCGAACCAGAATTCCCACCGGTAATATCATTATCAGTAAGAAAGTTTACCGGTAATTCCCCATTTGCATTAGCGTATTTACCGTAGTTTTTATTTTCATAAAACGTGGTCATGCCTTCAGGTAAATCGAACTCATCATCACCAGGTTGGTATTTATCAATAACACCTTTAAAGGTGGTATAGTTGTTAACCTTGGCGTCATTTCTACTGTCTTTAGGTAGAGCCCTAACTTTACCGTAAGAAAGTCGTAAAGTCGAGTTGGCATCTGGATATTGAATCCTACTAATTCCAGATTCACGTAAGCCTTGTACCAGCAATCTATATGACTTTTCAAAATCATTTTCTGGCTGTTTGAGATTTTCTGGTTGCTCACGGTATTTAGCAAGAATTTCTGATGACAGCTTGTAAAGTGGGTCATTATCCAAAAGCGCTTTCTCAGGAACTTCCAAAAATGCCTCAACGCGTTCTTTTGAACTAAACATACTCAAATTGAAAATAGCTTCCACATAATCGTTGAAATTACCATTTTCTTGAATCTCTGAAATCAATTCAGGTATTGGGTAATTTGATTTTGAAGCATATAATTTCAATTGTTCTGCCAAAACGTCCTTTTCTAAAGGAAGGTGATAATCTGTGTACAAGCTGTTTATCAAACCTATTAAGCGTGGCTTCAATTCCTTACGCTTTTCCGCATTGGCATCGGCGTAACTTTCAAGACCTCTACCAATTCTATAAGGTAAAACCGAGAATTTACTGGAACGTAAAAGATTTATTAAGTAATTATCGTGTCTTGACTTTTCATTGGTCAAACTGTAATAATTGTTGATGGTGCTTATAACCTCACCGTAGGTACTTTTATTGGCCGACTTATTTGCCCATTTATTGAATTTTTTTTCAATTTTACGTTTGGTCTCTGCCGTGCCGTGTTTGGTTAGAGCATCAATCATACCTTGTCGGTTTTTCCAGTAATTGGCTATCCCGGCGTATTGAGATGCATACATTAGATTGACAGATTCGTCTTCATTCATGTACTTTTTCATAACATCCATGCTCACTTTTGAGCCTTCAACCCAGGCGGGATATGCATAATTTACATTTTGTTCTATACCTTCGGCTGGCATCCAACGGTTTGTTCTACCTGGATAACCTAAAATCATGGCAAAATCATTTTCTTTTACACCTCCAATATTTACGGGAAGATGGTAATCTGCCTTTAACGGAACGTTGCTTTCTGAGTATTCTGCTGGCTCACCGTTTTCATCGGCGTAAACTCGAAACAATGAAAAATCACCTGTGTGTCTTGGCCACTCCCAGTTATCAGTATCGCCACCGTATTTTCCAACCTTATCTGAAGGTGTACCCACCAATCTCACATCAGTATAATCTTGATATACGAAATAGTAGTACTCGTTACCTTGGTAAAAGGGTCTTACTGAAACGGTATACTTGCCGCCTTCGTTGTTCTCTTCTTGAATTTTAGCAATCTCTTGATTGATGGCAGCCTCGCGTTCTTTTTCTGACATGCCGCTATTCACTTTGGAAAGTATACGCTCACTTACATCGTCCATCCTAACAAAAAATCTAACGTATAAGCTTTGGGGTTTTAATTCCTCATCTAGGGATTTTGCCCAAAAGCCATTTTTTAAATGATTTTGTTCTGCGGTTGATAATTCAGCTATGGCATTATACCCGCAATGATGATTGGTCAATACCAGTCCTTTATCGGAAATAATACTGGCGGTACAGCCACCATTAAACTGAACTATGGCATCTTTCAAACTTTGGTTATTGACACTATATATTTCCTCAGGGGTTAATTGCAAACCCATTTTTTGCATATCACGGTGGTTTAAACGTTCAATATGCATTAAAAACCACATGCCCTCATTGGCAAAAATGGATGTTGGTAAAGCGATTAATATCGCGATTATAATTCGGTTTAGTTGTTTCATTTATTTACAGATTAATTTAAAATTCGTTTGTTTACTAAAGTGCATAAGCACGTTCTACGGGCCAATCATCTTCGTAGCCCTCTTTCCATTGTTTTGTGGCCAATTCTTTTTCGGTTGAAAGGCAATTATCCAATAATGACCTGATAAAGGGTTCGTTTAAATCTTGGCCAATAAAGACAATTTCATTTTTTCGGTCACCAAAAGTGTTGTCCCAGTCACTTTCGATGTGCTCTTGGCTTTCTACAAAAGGCATTTGTTGAATTCGATTTTCAAAAGGCATACTGCTCCACCATACGCCTGCGCTATCCGCTTTTAGCGACCCTCCGGCCTGTCCCCAAACGAGGGCTTGTTCGGGTCGGGAAGCCAGCCAAAAAAGCCCTTTGCTTCTAATCACGTTATTGGGGAATCCATTTTGGATAAAGTTAAGAAATCGTTTTGGGTCAAACGGTTTTTTTGTTCTATAAACAAACGAACCGATTCCATATTCTTCACTTTCAGGGGTATGTTCATCTTTTTGTAGCTCTTCAATCCAACCTGCACTCTGTTCGGCCTCTTCAAAATCGAAGAGTCCAGTATTTAAGATTTCTTTCGGGTCAATCCTGCTTTGGCTGGTTTCTAAAATCTTGGCCGAAGGATTTAGCTTTTGAATAATATCGCGTAAGGTTTTAAGGTCGTCCTTTGAAACCAAATCAGTTTTATTGAGAATAATAACGTTGGCAAACTCAACTTGATCAGTCAAAAGATCAACAATGGTTCGATAGTCATGTTCTATATCTGTAAGTTTTCGGTCAACTAGTAATTCGGGGCTGCCAAAATCCTTGAAAAAATTGAAAGCATCAACAACAGTCACCATTGTATCCACGTAGCTGAAACGAGAAAGGTCAATATTATTTTCCTCGTCAACAAAAGTGAAGGTCTGGGCAACAGGAATCGGTTCGCTAATACCAGTACTTTCAATGAGTAGATAATCAAATCGGTTTTCTTTAGCTAATCGTTCAACCTCAATCATTAAATCTTCACGCAGTGTGCAACATATACAACCGTTACTCATTTCAACTAATTTCTCCTCGGTTCGTGATAGGGTGTTTTCGCTTTTCACCAATTCTGCATCAACGTTGACTTCACTCATATCATTAACGATTACCGCTACTTTTAAGCCCTCCTTATTGTGGAGGATATGATTGAGCAAGGTGGTTTTCCCTGCACCAAGAAAACCAGATAAAACGGTAACTGGTAATTTATTTTGTGTTTCCATTTCGTTTAAAGTATTAATGTATTCTGAGTAATTTTTTTCATTAAGCCCATTTTAGATGCTAATGAAACGTATTTAACTCTTTATATTAATTATTTTGATTTGCTGGCTCATCCATTAAAATGACCGCTAGTTTTTGTAAAGCTGAAGTATAATGCCATCAAGTATGATTACATGAAAAATTTAGTGCGCCAAGTCTCCCAATAAAAGACTAGTTGAATCAAGAGCTCCTTCTTGCTCTTTCGAAAGCAATTTTACTTACTGTCAAATTTAAAAAAAACACGGTATTTGTTATAATTGGCTGATGACAAATTTCAATTAAAACGATTTGATAAAAACACGTTTTATGAAATCTTTTAGATACATTATCCTGTTAGGTATTATTTGCCTCTTATTTGCCTAGTTTTTGAAATTAGCAGATAAATTTTGATGAGCCACCTTTAGAAATTAATTCGAGAAGTAAGCCCATGAAAAATTATATGAAAAACTTACTTTATCGACGAAGTCACTTTTTATTTAATAAAAAACCTACAAAATTAACATCAAGTCGTGCATTTCGTCGAATAAATACGGGTTTCTTTTGAAATATCCGATTTCGATATTATGTTGCATGTCCTGTGAGTCCCTACATTCTGCTCACATTTTTAATTAATCCATTTTGTTTGGCACATTCGTGTCGATTTTCCCTCAGTTTTTTGCGGGCTGTATTGTTATGCCCGATATAAGTTATCCTCTATTCTGATTATTGAATTTGGGATAATTGAATTAGTATTTAACATAATTAACAAAACTGATAATCCCTAAAAACAAACAAAATGAGAGTATTAAAAATTACTTTTTTACTATTAGCTGTATTATTTTTAACCGTATCAGGTCAAAGCAGCGATGTTGTGGTAGAGAACAATGACCAACCGACTTATAAAACCTATAAGCAATATGACTTGATTGCACATTCTAAAAAGAAGGCAAAAATGCAATCAAACGGATAATTATAATTCTTTAAATCACAAACAAAGCTCTCATAATTTATGAGGGCTTTTTTATTTGTATATTTTAAATTTGAAAATAGTTAAAATAATCAATTTGAAATATTACTCCTATCTTTTTCTTTTGTTTTTAATGAAAGCATCTTTCATTTCTTCACAAGAATCTACTGCCATTGAACAAATACAAGCATTAAGGGAGAGGGCTAAAAGCAAAAACCTGAATTTTGATGAAAGATTAAAGAATATTCAGAATTCAATTTCCTTAGCTATAGAAATAGAAAATGATAGCGCCCTTCTAAAAAGTCGGA
>JBCCOJ010000148.1:0-7979 GCA_039025415.1 Bacteroidota bacterium
AGTTATTTACATTTTATTATTGGTTTTATTAAGCTGTAATTCAGTAGAGGAAAAAGAAGTTGTTTCTGCTGTTGAAATAGGCAATGAAACGAGTAATACCAAAACCTTTGTATTCTATTTTCTTGTTTTTATTGATGTTGCATTTTTAGCCTTCATACTTTTAACAAGATATTTGACTCGTAATAATGAGCATCCAGAAGATGATGAACATTAATCCTGATGCTTTACTGCATTAAGGTATTCTTCAAGTATAAAATTCACGCTAGAAACTATAATGACCCGCGAGTTATAGGAAAGATACAGCATGCTTTTAATTCTTCACTACTGCAAATTTTTCTAGCAATTCCAATTCCACATATTTAAGTGCCAATTCATGGGTTGCACTCAAATCTACTTTGGGGGCAACACCTGCTTTATATGCTTGTTTCCAGCGAGAAACGCATAAACACCATTTATCACCAGGTTTGAGTCCTGGAAAATCCCATTGTGGGATTGGAGTTATTAAATTATTACCCTTGGATTTTGAATATTCCAAAAATTCCTTGGTCACTACAGCGCAAACTACATGGGTTCCAGTATCATCAGGACGTGTATTGCATTTACCATCTCGAAAATAGCCGGTCATGGGGTCACAAGAACAGCTTTCCAGTGGTTTGCCGAGAACATTTAAAGCTTGGATAGTTTCAGGCATATTGGTAAAGTTAAATTGCAAATTCAAAAAGACAGAAATTCCTAAAACGTAACAAGACTTAAGAATACTGAAATTAAAGTGCATTCATCAAAATTTAATTCTTAAAAACCTAAAGATACAACCTGTTATACGGTTTTACTAACATCCTGACTAAATCGTCAATTAAACGATTTTTGTAGTTAAATAAATTCTCAATACTTAAAGCTGAATAATAAATAAATACAAGGGTAAACCTAAAGTAATATTAAACGGAAACGTAATTGCCAATGCCATCGGTAGGTATAAACCTGGATTAGCCTTAGGTACAGCTATACGCATTGCTGCCGGCACTGCAATATAAGAAGCACTAGCCGCCAAAATTGCAAAAAGCAATCGATTACCTTCGTTTTGAGTTATGGCTTCACTGACAACGGCTACAATTATGCCATTTATGATAGGTATCACAATGGCAAAAACGAGGGCAAACCAGCCTTTTTTGATAAAGGATGACAATTTTTTACCACTTGTAATGCCCATATCCAATAAGAACACGGCCAAAAATCCTTTAAAAATGTCAGTTGTAAATGGCTTGATGCCTTCTGCCTGTTGTTCACTGGCCAAAAAGCCAACCAATAAACTCCCGAGTATCAATAGAACGCTACCATTGGTCAAGGCATGTTTTGCGACCTTACCCATTGACATTTGAATGGCATTTTCCTTATCATAAATAGAAATTAATAATAGACCTACAATGATTGAAGGTGCCTCCATAAGCGCCATTACAGCTACCATGTGACCCCCAAAATCAATCTGTTCAATTTCTAAAAACGAAATCGCCGTTACAAAAGTTACTGCACTCACAGAGCCATAAGCCGCAGCAATAGCTCCAGAGTTGGCTACACTGAACTTTCGCCTTAATATGAAATAGGTGTAAACAGGTACAACAACCGCTAGAAAAATACCGAATAGCAAAGACCAAAGAATCTCCATGCTAAAATCGCTGTGTGATAATTCCTGACCACCCTTAAAACCAATAGAAAGTAAAAGGTAAAGAGAAATAAATTTCGAGGAATTTGGGGGTATTTCCAAATCACTCTTTAACTGAACAGCAATGATTCCTAGAAAGAAAAATAGAAGTGCAGGATTGGTTAGATTGTCAAACAGTAAATGTAAGTCCATATAAAAAATATGAACAAAAATAAGCTATAAAACGTTACTATTGATTGTTCTTAAAAAACGATTTATTCTGCAAGCAGACTTTTTATCTTATTTCTAAAGTTCTGATTAGTTAAAACCTTTAATTCAAAGTCATTCAAAGACATTTGTAGTATGGTTGCTTCAATGGTTGAAAGATTATTAAAAAAATACGCCATTTCAGTGGTATTTCCATCTTTATCTGTTGCATAGAGGGACTTTGTCAATACAAAAGCGGTGGAGCCGCCTTTCATTCCGCTGTGCTGTAACCATGACTTATTTGCAGGGTTTTCCATGATTTGCTCCATGACGGGTTTTAAGTATTCTTTGGTTGCCTCATCAAAGTAATCTCTGCGGTTTATCTTTTTCATAATTGAAACATAATCGGCAACGGTCGAGGCGGGTAGTCTATCAGACCATATCTTTTGAATTTTCATGCACAGATCCCCAACATCTTGTTTGTACGATGAGTCGGCTGCTAATTTTCCATGAATTTGATTGGTGGCTTCAATGTAATCAGCCATAGATAGGGCTTTTAATTTGTCTTTAAGGTCTTCACCGGACAAATCGGGAAATAATTCCTTACCCACAAAAAGCGCTGAAACTATATGGTAAATATTCGTATGGTTTTTTACGTCTAAGGCATAAAGGCGATTATTCACGTTTTCTAGCCCAAGTCTGTTCAAAAGCCATTCGGTATTAGCATTGGAAGAATACTTAATCATGCCGCGCGCAATTTCCCGAATAGGGACATTTCCATTAACTGTAATGGCCTTGACGGAATTTAACCATGCAGGATGAGCACCGCCGTCTGTATTTGGAATGTAAAATTTATTTATTTCGTTGAGTGCAACTAAATCCTTGGGTTCAATTTTTCCTTCAGCAGCTTGTACTGCATACTCAATGGCAATAATTATCTTTACCGTACTTGCCAAGGGCATAACCCTATTAATTTTTTGCTGTGCAACAACGCTGTCATTTCTTACCAATAAAATTGATGCCCGCTCTGGGTTGTCTTTTATAAAATCCAACACCTTATGTTCACTTGGATTAAAATGATATACCCCGTAAGCAGCGACGCATAAAGTCGCAACTAAAACCAATGCACCACCTATTAGTAATTTTTTAAGTATACCCATTATACTGAAAGACTGTTATTCAATTGTATTAGTTAGTAGATTCTTAATATTGTTACATTTTTTGATTTTGAATTGAAAACGGTCGTTTTGCAATGACTTAGAAATAATTATCTGAAATTTTAATCATTATTAATAATTCTTAAGCTCGCCATCTTCAGGAATCCAAACCTTGTTTGTTAAGCCCAACGATTCTACTTGTCTTTTGAGTTCGATTCTTGAAGTAGGGCAGTGGTTCACAGCCTCAAGATGATTGGCAATAACCTTACCTGGAGCAGTTTGAAAAAATTTAAGAATATCGTCCATATGCATTAGAATAGGTTTAAACAAATCCATTTGTGCTGAACCGCATGCCAATACAGAAATATCAGGTTTTAGCTCAGTTAACACCTTTCTAACGTCTTCTGTAAAGATAGTGTCAGAGCTTAAATATAATGATTTCTCGTTCGGTAGTTGAATAAAATAGCCCATAACCGAACCCATCAGTTTCGCAATATATCCATAACCGTGACGTGCAGGAATTCCGGTGATTTTTCCACCTAAAAAATCGATGCTCTCCCAATAGTCTATTGTTTGGCTTATATTCAGACTGTTTTGCTTCAAAATACTTTCATCTACGGTGTTACAGGTGATTGGTAACTGGGTTTCCTTTAAAAAAAACTTTCCTGCCGTGTCTAGGTGGTCGGCATGTAAGTGCGTTATTAAACAGTGGGTAGATTTATTAACCCGTTCCATAACACCGCTTGGAAGGTCTACCGTAGGATTGCGTTTTGGTTTGAACCTAAAAAGTGTAAATGGAGGCGCGGCAGTACCTTTATCTCCTAGCATTGGGTCGATTAAAATCAAATTATTTCCAGATTCAATCAACATTGTGGCATTTCTTAAATGCTGTATGGTCATATTTTACCGCTTTCAATTTGGGTTTTTATAAGTAATAGTAACGATGATGGCTATGTTTGAAATATAAAGTTTTTTCAAATATAGGTGTTGAGGGTATTGATACAATTATTAAAGGTATCCTCACTCAAGAATTTACGAAACGAAGTAAATTCTAATAATTATAAATCTGGCTTATTTCTTAAAGCTATTTAACCGTAAATTATACTAACTATTTGCCCGCACGGCCTTGATTATTTCGTCAAAATTTGCTGGTTTTTGAAAGTAGTCAATGATTAAATGAGAATCAATAGCCTTTTGGATATCCTCGGTCTTAGCATAGCCCGAGAGCATGAAGTATTTTTTATTCTCGTACTTTGAACTAGCAATTTTAATATACTCTAGACCGGTCATACCGGGCATTCGCATATCGCTGATAATTATTTCTATTTTAGTGTCTTGTTCCATGACATCTAGCGCCTCCTGACCAGTTTTGGCGGTAATAATATCAAAATGCTTACCTAAAATTTTCTCCATAATCATGAGATTGATAGGTTCGTCATCGACGCATAATACCTTTTGCTTATTTTTCATCATGATTTATTTTTAGGAAGTCTTATTTCAGCAACGGTTCCTTCATTAAGCTTTGAGTAAAGCTTTAGCTTGCCTTTATGTTCTAAAATAATTGAATTGGTAATACTGAGCCCTAAACCTGTGCCTTTGCCTGGTGGCTTAGTGGTATAAAATGGGTCTAGCACTTTCTTTAAATCGCTGTTTTTTATCCCATGTCCATCATCAGTAATAGAAATAAAAATACTTTTGCTATTAGTTATTGTTTTGATAAGGATTTCACCCTTCTGTTCAATTGCGTCAATGGCATTACCCAATAAATTTAATAAAGCCTGATGCAATTTTCCACTATTTCCCGAAACTTTTAGATTGGCTTTTTCAAAATCTTTCTTAATCTCTATCCGTCCTTTGTATTTATTTTTGAGCATTAAGATGCAATCCTCTATAATTTGGTGTATATCGCAACTTTCTGACTGTCCTTCAGTATTTCGACTGAATAAATTAAGACTTTTCACAATGTCTGTAGCCCTCGCGGCTCCCTTTTCAATCCAATCTAAGTACTCGTTTATGTCATCAACCTTTGGTTTTTGTTCCGCTTTCAAATATTGATTTATTGCGGTATGGCCTCCAACAATATAATTTAAGGGATTATTGAGCTCATGAGCTACGCCAGCGGTAAGTACACCAAGAGAAGCCATTTTTTCTGACTGAACAAGTTGGGTCTGAGTGTTCTTAAGCTTTTCAAGGGCCTCTTGCCTGTCTACGGCTAACTGCATTTCTTCGGTTACATCCCAATTAGTACCATAAACACTTATGACATTATCATTATCGTCAATTTCTACTTTTCCCTTTCCCCTTATATGAGATATTCTACCAGTTTCTGGATGAACAATCCTGAAAAGTGAATCAAATTCTGTCTTTGTCTCTATAGTATGATTTATTGCTGCAACGGCTTCGTCCTTATTTTCTAAATGTAAACTTGCCTCCCAGGCTTCGTAAGCTCCAGAAAAATCTTCTCGGTTAATGCCGTAAAGTTGATACATAACATCATCCCACTGAAGTTTATAATTCGTTAAATCAAGATGCCAAACCCCTGATTTAGCTTGTTCTGTGGCAAGTCGATATAGTTCCAATTCCTGAGAAAGCTGTATCGCTTTTTTAGCCCTTTTTTCAACGAGGGTTTCAAGATTTGCGTTGAGTTGCTCAAGATTTTTTTCGGCCTTTTTCCTTTTGGTAATATCCAATAATATGGTGTCCCAAATTACACTACCATCAGCTTGTGCTGTGGGGACACCTCGAATATCGACCCATTTGATACGGCCATCATGAAACTTTATGCGCAACTCGCTTTTTATAGTGGTTATTTCAGATCTAGATTTCTGGATCTTCAAAACAAATGCTTCCAAGTCTTCGGGATGAATTTTATCCCAGAGTAATCTCACGTTTGCTATAGCATCCTGCGCTTTAACTTCAAAAACCTCCTTAACAGCATCATTTACATAAAGCATTTTGTCAGTATGGTCACTGTTGATTTTGTATTTAAAAATAACACTGGGTAAATTGTCGGTTAAATGTTTGTATTGCTGCCGACTTATTTTCAACGCACCTTCTGCCTTTTTTTGTTTGGTGATATCAAGAAAAACACCATTATGCACAATATTACCATCGCCATCGGCGGAGCCATAGGAGTGGCCTTCAATCCATACAATTTCATTGTTTTTATTCAACGCTCTAAACTCCATTCCCCAAGAGGCCTTATCGTGATTGGAAGCTTGGATGGAACTCATGGTTTCAGCATAATCCTCAGGATGAATACGAGAAAAAAGAAATTCTGGGTCTCTCATCTTTTCGTTCTCAAAGCCCAATAGCTCGTATGCGCGATCATTAACAAATGGCATAGACACTTTTCTATCCTTATGAAAAACGAATTGATAAATCGTACCAGGTACTGAATTGGTGATTTGCATCAATTGATTTTGGGTCTTTTTTCTCTCCCGTTCAGATTGCTTTTTTTTAGTAATGTCTATGAGCGTGCTTAGATTACGATTATCACTAATTTTCTTGGCATAATATTCAACAATTCTAATGTCTCCATCCTTTCTTATGATTTCAATTTCCCCATTTTGGTAGTTTTTTTTCAAAAATTCATTAAACAATTCTCGTGGATTGTTCTTTTTATCTGAAACCACCTGCTCAACAGCCATAGACTTTAATTGTTTATAATCATAGCCAAAAAGTTCGCAAGCCCTGGCGTTTACATCAATATAATTACCTTCATCGTCTGCCAAAAGCTTGGCTACTCCCGAATCTTCAAAAATTGACCTAAATTTTCGTTCATTTTCAATTAAAACTTGTTCTGTTTTTTTTCGTTCATTAATATCTTGAAAAACACCTGACAACTTCACGCATTTTCCATTTTCCATTTTGGATTCTCCTTTTGCCATGACCCATTTCAGATTATTTTTAGCAGTAATAATTCGAGCTTCAAATTGAAAAGATTTCCCCGTCTCAATTGCCTCACTAACTGATTTTTCAACCATTTCTCTGTCATTAGGATGATAAAAGTTAATGCTTTCTTGGATGTTTGGAACGTAATCATAAGGTAATTCGTGAATATCAAAGGTGCCCTTTGTCCAATAGGGGTCGATTAAATCGCCGGTTAATTGCCAACCGCCAATTTTGGAGATTTCGCCAATTTTGGTGAGTAAATCAGTGGTTCTCTGTAAATCCTGTAGGGCATTTTTCTCTTGGGTAATATCACGGGTAGCGCCAATAAGATAAGCTCTCTCCTCATCAATAAAAAAGTGGTATTCTGCAATAACCCTTAAATGTCTTATTTCGCCAGAGGGCAAGATTATTCTGTGCTCATATTCACATTTTTCCTTTTTTTCAATAGCCTCATTAAAACATTTTGTTGTGTATGATATATCTTCAGGATGCACAATCTGTGTTAACTCGGCAATTGAAGGGTCTTTATCAAATCCTAAAATTTTAAACCAGTTTTTCGAAAAATGCCATTCTTGACTTTTAATGTCGCACTTCCATGAGCCTTGATTGGAAATGTCTTCGGTTTTTGCCAATAGACTCTCATTATTCTTCAGAACCTGTTGAACCTTGATGTCTTCTGTGATGTCAATGGATGCGGAGATAAACTTATCGCCGATGGGAATCGTCGATATCTTCAAATATTGTTTTGTTGTTTTTAAGTAGATAATGCCTTTATCTGCATTACCGTTTTTGATTACTTTTTTTACTAAGGGTAAATAGTTTTCTGTATAATCTTAACCATAAATTTGATGAGCCGTTTTACCGATAACCTCCAGTTTGGATTTTGCCCACGAATTTAAGCTTGCATCGTTTACATCAAGTAAGGTCCAATTTTGAATATTACCACTTTCATCTTCATTTAATTGCCAAAGTTGCACTTCGTGCTCGAGATTATTAAATAACTGCTCGTAGCGTCTTTCTGATACGGTCAATTTTGACTCTACCTCCTCCAATCGCTTTTCAGTTTGCTTCAATTTTTCTTGAAG
>JBCCOJ010000149.1:0-7952 GCA_039025415.1 Bacteroidota bacterium
ACCTATTATACATTAATGTACACGGTATACTTTTTTCTAAAATTTATGAAGAGATTTTTTATGAACTTATGTTATACTTTTGTTTATAATTTTCAATAATACCGAAAAGTTTAATTTTAAACTGATGGATATCTGTTCCTTTTATTTCTTCAAAATTATGAGATAAAGCATCGAAATATAAAGCAACGCTTTCAAATAAATCTTTAAAATTTTCAAAATTATTTTCTTCAAAAAGATAAATTTCTCTTCTAGTTTTTTCATCTTTTATATACCAGTCTGGGCCCGCAACATTATATCCATAATTAATATAATCCTTTAACAAAGCTTCTTCTAAAGCCGGTAGGTATATTTTAAAGAACGTTTCTTCTCTCATAAATTTCTTATTTTAAAATCTGTCCCAAAAACTTCCGTCATTCCAGCCTTTTTCCCAAGGCCTATGCCTATGAAGATTATTACCCCTTCCTCTATGCCAATGAAGAAGCCTTCTATTTTTTAGAAAACTTGGTATACTCATTGAATTACTTTTTTTTGAGGCTCGTCCTAATCTATGAAAATCAATACGAGGTTTTGCTCCATAACCGGAGCCTTTTGAAATCGTAAACCCGTTTACACCACCACCAGGACCTCGCAGTAATTTAAAGCCTCTTAGAAAATTAGCCCCTTTAGTAATCAATATTACCTCAGCTGTTTTTTCAGTAAAATAGCCTGCATTATGTCCCATCTCGTAAGCCGTCATATTAGGTATGTTGCTGGCGTAGTCGAAAATTGCATTACCCACATTGGAATAAAATTCCCTACTGCTTGAAGTTAAGCCACCCATCATAAAATCATTGAAAGCTTGACCACTAGATTCGAGGCCATTCTTCAAATCAACCCAACCCTGTTTTGTGCCAAGGCTATTAAAAAAACTGAGGGTATCAACTGCACCGTCAAGTGCTCCTTGTCTAAATCCAGCTGCAAACCTATCGGCTTTAAAGACTTGATTCAATAGCCAGTTGCTATTTTCTCCTTTAGATATCCCCAAATTACCATTTTTCCCCGAACTTCCAAAATAGGAGGGCGGTATATTCATGGAAGATCCAGCGAGTGGATCAATATTAAAGTTCACGGGGCTCTCAAGTACAATATCCCGTGATTCCCTTTTACCACCACCAAACCAATTTTCAATCCATTTAAAGGGCTGCCAATCTTGAATTGGCTCAAAAATGTTTTTAGTTAACCAATTATCAATACCATCCCAGTTATCTGTGATTAGATTATATAAGCTAAAGGCTGCTGATGCAATTCCAAATATTGCCAACCCTGTCTCAAAAGCTAATTCACCACTTGGGTCAATATGTCTGAGCGGATTGTTCAATACGTAAGCGTACCTATTAAAGTTTTGGGTATTGCCGATATCCTGTATATAATTATCTGGGGATAAAAAGCGTTTAAGATTAGGGTCGTAAACCCTACCGTTCATATTGATTAAATTTATGCCCGTCAAATGCTCATGACCGGTATAACCACGATCTAAAAATGTTAATTTACCTAATGGATTTCCGTGTCCATCAACAACTTTTACCACGTTGCCCCAGGCATCAAAGTGTCGTTTTTCAACGGGATTGCCATCAAAATCATTAATGAGCATAATACTTCCCAAATAGTCCCTATGTAAAAAATACGTCTTTTCTTCACCATCTCCACCTTCACCATACTCGACGCGATGTATTGCAGGAGCATTATAGGCATCACCTCCCAAATAGGTAACAAATACGGTCTTGCCCGTTTCGCGGTCATAGGTAATTTCCATATTGCCGTCATGGGAATAGTGCCTAAACATACGTCGCTCATTGATGCTTTCAGCATCATTACCGTAAAACATGTGAGCCCTCTGCTTAAAAGCGTTATGCTTAAAGCCA
Organism: Bacteroidota bacterium; assembly: GCA_039025415.1. Lineage (GTDB taxonomy): Bacteria > Bacteroidota > Bacteroidia > Flavobacteriales > Flavobacteriaceae > Psychroserpens. The sequence goes on from JBCCOJ010000149.1 coordinate 1,902, forward strand.
ATACGCTCTTTGTCTCTTTCATGTAGATCAACCGGTTTTTTAAAAGCATTATAGGTTATTTGCTCAAGTGGATTTTGTTGGTAGTACAAATCGCCCTGGGCATTCAAATCAATCGCTTCTGGCTGGAAGGAATTTCCTTGATAATTAATAGTGCCTATATTTGTACTTGCTGTAATTCTACCAAAACTGTCATAAGTGTTGTCTTTATTACCAGTATTATCATTGAAGTCGACAAGTCTATCAAGATTGTCGTAACTAAAGGATTCAGACCAGGAGAACATGCTATTTGTGCGATTATCCAATGTTCCCCTTTGAGCATCAAAACTGGTTGTAAGATTCATTAAAGTTGAAGTTATACCGCCTGCCTGTCTATTTACTTTATGTTGCTGTAAATAGCCATAACTGTCGTACTGCCACGTCTCCTTTAACTTGTCTCCCTTATTTACAATCGTTAGTTGACCTCTAGAATTAATTCCACCGATTTCCCAGATATTATCACCAGAATCCAGGTCTTTAATGTGCTTCAAATACCCATTTTGATAAATATTAGCTATTTCTTTATCAGATGTTTTACCATTAAGGTTCAGTTTTGCATGACTTTGCACCGTTTCTACTCTATCAAAGTTATCGTACGTGAAATCTCTGTTGAACCTCGCGTAATCGTTAGTTTCAGTTATACTTTCTAACAATTGATTATTGTCGTAAGAATAATCATAATATGCGTTTCCCTCTGTACTTGAGGTCATCGATATAGAACTTATAAGTTTGTTGGTAGGATGATAGGAATATTCTAATGAAATAAAGGTGTTATCACCATCTATCGACTCTTTTTTAAGTTTCCCAAAATCATCATACTCATATAACGTTTTTCCCTTTGGAGTGTCCTCTCTTGTGACCTCACCAAAACCATTATACTCATACTTATAAATCCCTGCAGATGGATCGGTAAGTTTGGTTTTTCTTCCCCAGCCATCTTGTTCGAGCGATACTATGACTCCATTATAATTAGTGGATTTTAAACTTCCATTACCAAAATAATTATAATTTATCGTACCTCCAGGATCTGTCACATTTACAGTATTTCCTAAACCATCACGTTGAGTTGTAACTGTTTTGACGCCATCATTCACCGTCGTGCTTAAAGCGTTATAAGACACATTTATGGATCTGCCTGTGTAAATATTTTGGGTTACAGGTCTGCCGTAAACATCATAAAGTGTTTCGTTCCATTGCGTCGCACCACCACCTATGTAAGGCTCACTTTCTTTCCACAATCTATCAAATTTATCGTACTGAAAATCCTTAGTGACCCATTGCCCAAGAACATCCTTCTGTTCTAACTTGAAGAGTCTTTTTAGGGCATCATAATAGGATATTGTTGCGCTGCCGTCATCAGAATTCTGCGTAACGGTGTATTCATGGTTTGAATTCTCAACGTAACTAGTGGTCATATTGTTACCTTTATAATCGGTTACTTTGGTCACCCGATGCCACTCATCGTAGTCAAAAATTGTTGTTTGACCAAAAGGGTTGGTCGTGTTTTCTAAATTACCATTATCGAAATTATATTGGTATTGTGTAACTAGCCCCTCTATATCGGTGGTTTCTTCCAAAAAACGACCAGACGTATCGTAATCAAATATAACTGTCCTAGCAGTTTCACCATTTGGTATGGTTCTTATTTCAGTCACGTTACCGAAGGTATCATAATCAAATTCTTCTCTATTAAACGGCGTGCTGTTTCCCTTGGTTCTTTTAACATCAACCAAATGGTTAACATAGCTGTAGTCAATTTCAGAATTAAAGGTTTCTGAACCAATGGTTGCAGCCTTGACCTCGTTGGTCAATCTTCCTATATAATAAGTTCCACCTGTATTATTGGCATAGGTTCGCAATAAACTAACACTACCCTGACCGTTATAGTTGGTATTAATCTGTTGAGGATTCAAAAAACTATCATAGTTGCTATAAGTGGTATTAATATAAGTATTATCCAAACCGTTTTGATAGCTGGTTGAGTTCACCCATAGTTTAAATACCTTTGATGATGAAAGTGAATGTGCGTTGCTGTAGGTAGTTTTATCAATATACCCACTGGTAGGTATACTAGAAAACGAGACGTAGTTAAGTTGGGAATAGCTTGAGGTCAGGGCTCCTCTTAAAAATGGGTCAAAAGTCTTTACACTATAAATCCTATCATTGTTATTGGTATGCCAATTTGATTGAGCAATTGCTTCAAACCCTTGAAAACCTATACCTTCAAAATTTGTTATAGCTCCTTTGTACCTAAATTGCCTTTGCAAAGTCGTCGAATTTGCAGAAGACCTTTGAATGCGTTTCACCAAAGATATATTTGGAGCGTAGTTTATATTAACAAAGGGGTAGTTAGCACTATTTGAAGATTCGTAAACAGGATTATTGGTGTCGTTTAATTCATAAGGGTTTAGATTACTATATTCGATTGTTTGGGTAATGCCTCCATTTTCAATAGATTGAAGTAGCATTTCTTTACGATGGTCTTTATGGAATGTAAAATTGGTAATCCACTTGTCACTAATTGTAGCGAATTCCAAACTTTTATTTGGTTCAGGAGATGGCAAAAATATAGGGATAGGAAAAGTCTTTAGATTTCCGTTTTGAGACTGATCTCCTCCATATTCAAATCGTATTTTACCTGGTGCCGTTTGATTTTTTATACCTACGTTATTATAAATTCTAATATCTTGATTCCCATTACTGAAATTGGAGTACGCCCTTGTATTATATCGAATTATATCAGTTCTGCCATCACCATTAACATCCATAGGAACTAAATTATGACCATAATAGGTGGTGACATTATTTGAACTAATATGTTCATAGGATTTTTTGTAAATAAATGGTTGGGTTTTTGTGCTAGATGTCCATCCTGTACCACTTGAAATAAACACTGTATAATAATAGCTGTTATTAGCACTAGGACTCATAAAATCAGTTTTGCCGTCCCCGTTAAAATCGCCAAAGAAGATTGCATTGTTAGTATTTATAACACTATGGTTTACGGTTGTAATATGTTGCAATACGTTATTGGAGTCAATACTGTAAATAAATACTTTACCCATTGTCGTATGAAACAAATCAGTTTTACCGTCACCATTCCAATCACCGGTGTTTAATTGATCATCATCAGTAATACTTTGAATTAGTTGGCCTGAGCTAAAGACAAAATTTGTATTTAAGTTTTGATTTAGGTCAATGAATTTGACATTAGGAATATCAGTCGATATATCAAAGCAATTACAACATCCTAAACCGCAATCAGTACAATGGTTTCCAATGTATTTTCTCTGAATCGCAAGTACATCTGTGAGACCATCTCCATTAAAATCTCCTGATATATATTCGTGAGGTATATTTCTTACTAACGTACCGTAACAATTTATATCATCTGAATACGTTGGCACACTCCAAGTTTTAATATATTGGGAAGTAACTGGGCTTATTGAACTTCCTCCGGCAAAAACTTCAAAATTTATATTTCCTGCAGAAACATCCTTAACAATTGTATAACCTTGACCAGGCATGAGTTTGTTACTAGAATTAACTAGCCTAGTACTGAAAATAGCTTCAAATGGCCCAGTTTGATCATGATAAGTGAAATTTTGTGTGCCGGTCTCCAAATCTTTCACCAACCAATATTCATCTTTGGTGTCTTTAGGATAAACGATAAAATCCATTTTACCCTCACCTAATAAATCAAAAGGTAGGACTGTTGCATTTCTTTGTTCAATATTCGTAAGGTTAATACTGGTTGTGGAATTTTGGAAATAAAGAGAATTTCCAGTATCCTGATAACCAAATTCAATACTAGAGTGTTGGGAGCTTTCATCGCCACTATATTCAGTCACTGATTTCAAACGATTGTAGTCCAATAATGTATAGTCATATTGCAAATCATAGTATCTATATTGCTGATTATTGCCAAAGACCCTTATTTTTTTTAGCAAGTTTTTTCTTAGGAATGATTGGTTTCCAATATAAATTTGTTCCCATCGTTCTCGACCTGATGAATCATATTCAAATTGGATTTCATTTATAGGTGTATTTATGCCTGTAGTTCCATATTTAATTTTACTAATTGACAATGTATTGTATAGACTTATATATTCATAACTTATTCTTACACCTTGTGGATTCTGCCAATAGGTAATTGAATATTCTGATCTTGAGCGGGAGCCAGAACCATTGCCATATTGTGCTATAGAACCATCTGGATAATATACTTTAAAATATAATGGTCCCGAATTAGAGCCGTAGACATTAGAACCAAAAGCCTCAATTTTCAGGTTCGAAAAGCTCTCAGTTTCGAAAATAGCATGATTTGTATTGCTATATGATCCGGTTTTTAAAATTAGTCTTTGCCCGTCCAAAGCGTACCGGTCTAAAACATCAAAATCAACTGGATCAATCTCTCCATCATGATATTTGGTTGATGGTATTCGTTTTATGGAGGAAATACCACTAATATTCCATCCAAATCCAGCGATTCCATTTCCCGACTGGCTATCGTAATTAATACTTATTGCAGGTTGAACTCCATTTATACCAGTAGGCACCATAATTGGTATATTATAAACCGCTGCCCCAGTCAATGATACAGCTAAATGACCTTGAGTCTCCCCTATACCAAGATCTGAATTATTACGAGCAAGCTGTTTTGAATCGCTTTTCTCATTTGACTCTGATAAAGTCATTTCACCATTATCACCCATTGTAATTTCATTCTTCACAAAATTAACTGGCGTATTGGTTTTTTTCATTGTTCCATTTTGTGATAAACAACTTATTGTGAAGCTTAAAAACAAAACCTTGACTAGATTTTTCATGATATCTATTTTATAGTGACTTACTCCTTTATTATTTTTTTCGAAATCGCGGGTCTACCATCGCTAAATTCAATATGCAGTAAATAGAGCCCAGAAGATTGATTTGCTAGATTAAAGTCGAAAAAGAGTTCTTCTCTGGGCTCTTGGCTTGCAATCATTACTGAATTCATATTATAAATTTTAATGGAAGAAATCATGAGCTGATACTCAGGAGAGAACTTTAATGATAATCTGCCATTCGTTGGATTGGGATACAATACCACATTCTCGTTTGTGGCCTCTACTACCTCAGAATTGGATTTATCAGGAATCGAGTAAGCACGCCCAGCGGGAGGGTTAGGTGGATTATTACAATCTGAACCAAAACAATAAAATCGTTGTTTTTGATTTCCCGAATTATCAAAAGCAAATAACAGTTTAGAATTTGAGTTGATATTTAAGAGTGTCTCGACAGGTGCTTCAAAACCATTCGCTAATTCAAGTACTGGTAAAGCCATTACTACTTTATTGTTGGTAGAGATGTCGTTTGAGAAATAGGTAATGTGAGACAGTTTGGTGGCTGAATTTGAAAATTTATAGTCAGTAAGGTTAATAACGGGTAAACCAGTTACAGCGTCATAAATTTTACCGTGACTAATAGTTGAGGCATAACTTTTATTGTGAACATAAGCAACTAACAGATACCATCTATCCAAAACAGGTAGATGACCACTGAAAAATTTAGGATTAGCTATAGTAGTTCCACTTAAGGTTTTTGTTTGGTGTGAACCTGATGCATAACTATAAGTTCCAAAATGAGCGGTGGCATCTGGGGTCATAATGTTTTTCATCCAAACCGTTAATCGGTAAGAACTCCCATTATTAATTGTGTAAGACGATGAGCTCCAACCGCCACAATTTCCAGGATATTGGTTACTCTGTCCAAACCATAGTATCTCTGGATTACCTAAATGAAGCGGCCCTCTTTGCCTGATATTATCTGAACTATTTCCTGTGGCAATAAAACCAGGAATTGAGCCCGTACCCTCGGTCCATCCTCCCATATAGAGAATGTTTTGTGATTGTAGCTGAACTGTTAAACAGTAAAATAGACTAAAGAAAAATAGTCGTAACGAAATGATTGATTTGAATTCCATAAAGAAACATTATTTAGAACATTAAGAATCCCCAAATAAGTCCCATGGTG
>JBCCOJ010000150.1:0-7946 GCA_039025415.1 Bacteroidota bacterium
AATTATAAAGCGGATTTAATTTTGCTGGATGATGCCTTTCAGCATAGAAGGGTAGCGGCTGGATTAAACATATTGCTCACTCCTTATGGTAATTTATATAGCAAGGATATCGTTCTACCGACAGGTAATTTGAGAGAACCCAAATCTGGAGCAAAACGGGCAGATTTGATTGTTGTTACAAAATGCCCTCAGAATATTACTCAAAATGAGAAGGATGAAATCATTAAACAGTTGAAGCCAAAGGTTAAACAAAATCTATTTTTTAGTTGGATTTGCTATGATGAATTTATTTACTCAAAGGGTGAAAAAGTAAAACTAACGTCTTTAAAAGGGAAAGACTTTACGATTGTTACGGGCATCGCCAACCCGAAACCATTTGTATCACATTTAAAATCAAAGTTGGGAAACTTCAAGCACTTAAAATATAAGGACCACCATCACTTTTCAGAAACAGATTTACGAGCACTAAAACAAGAAAAAATTATTATTACTACTGAAAAGGACTATTCTAGACTAAGATTTGATTTTGATGAAAATCAGTCAGGCACCGAATTATATTATCTGCCAATCAGATTTGAAGTGGATGACAAAATTGAATTTAATAGAATCTTGATTGAGTTTGCTGAATCTTATTGAGCAGCTGGTTCAAAGGTTTTTTTATTTGACGAAAGCTCCTCAAATAATTTTTTCTCGAAATCCTCTTGTTTAAATGGCTTGGAAATAATATCGTCGAAGCCAGCCTCATCAAATTCAGGCATTTTATCTTCTAGTGTTACGGCGGTAAGAGCAAAAATTGTAAGCTCTCTATCAAATTGACGTATTCGTTTGGTTGCTTCAAGCCCACTGATGCCAGGCATGTGAATATCCATAAGAACCACATCGTATTCAGAATTTTTCACCTTCTCTACAGCATCTTCACCATTATCAACGATATCACATTTAAGATTCATTTTGGTAAGAATCTTCTTCGTAATCATCTGATTGATTTTGTTGTCTTCAACAATTAGAATTTTAATGTTTGAAATGTCCAAAGCCTTGATATTTTCTGAGTAGTCTTCAGTTTGTATTTTGGCAGTTTCTGGGGCGTATTGAAGAGGAATTTCAAAGAAGAAGGTCGTTCCTTTTCCAAGTTCACTTTTTAGGTAAATTTTACCTTTAAGAATCTCGATTAATCCTTTAACAATGGAAAGACCAAGGCCAGTTCCACCGTATTTTCTATTGATTTGGATTGATCCCTGAGAAAAACTCTCAAACATGTTTTCCTGCTTTTCTTTCGAAATACCAATGCCATTATCTTCAATTTCAAATCTTATGACGTGGTCATCGCCGTTTTGAGAGATGCTATAAACCCTTACCCAAATATTTCCATCTTTGGTAAATTTTATGGAGTTACCGATAAGGTTTATAAGTATCTGGGAAATTTTTAGATTATCACCAATAAACGTTTGTTCTAGTCCCCTTTGATAATCAAAACTAATTTTTGTGCCGTTATTTATGGCTGAGTTTGTCAAAGCGGAACACACACTTTCCACCTTAGTTTTCAAATTGAATAAAACCGGGTCCAATTCAACCTTATTAGCTTCAATTTTATTGATTTGAAGAATGTCATTGATGAATTGCAAAAGATATTCTCCTGAAAATTTAAGCGATTTAAGGTGGGGTATTTGCTTTTCACTCGGTTCTTCTTCAAGCAACATTTTAGTAAGACCAGTTACAGCATATAATGGTGTTCTTAGCTCGTGTGTTACGGTTGACAGGAAGTTTGCCTTAGTCTTTGATGCTTGTTCCGCACGTTTCATGGCCTCAATCAAATCATCATTCTTTTCGTGAAGCATATTATTTGATTTCAACCTAATATTATTATTCTTATAAAGGGCTAAAGTCAATAATGATAAAATACTAATTAGTGCAATGCTAAGAATTGTTGTAATCTTAGCAAGACTACTTTCAGATTCTTGTTTTTCTAATTTCTTTTTTAATTCTTGGTAATCTGCCTGATTATACGCTTGAAGATATTCTGCCCTCTGCTCAGATGAAAGATTAGCACGTTTTACATCCAGTAGGGAATCTGAAATCGACATGTGCTTTTGTAAATATTCATGGGCTAACCTAAAATCTTCATTAGCCTTGCTAATCTCACTCAGTGACAGATAAGCTTCACTTAAATTTTCCTTTAAGTCATTTTCTTCGGCAATTTCTAAACCTTTTTCGACATTACTAAGCGCTTTATCAATTTCTCCTTTTTTAAGTAGTATTTTTCCTTTATTAATATGAGCGCTTGATAATATTGAGGATTGATTGTGCCTATCTGCCAATCGCATAGTTTCATCGATATGTGATTCGGCTTCGTCTAATTTCTTCTGTTCATAATAAATCTGGGCCTCTAGCAAGGTCACTCCTGAGGCCAAGGCATCTAATTTATTTTCACTGAATAAAGTCTTTGCCGAGTTGAAGTAATCTAACGCTTCTTGATATTCTTCAAGTCCATAATGTAATTTCCCCTTATAACTATAGGTAAGCGCAAGATTTCCATCGTCATCCAAATCTCTTTGTATTTGGGCCGCTTTGGTAAGGGAAGCAAGAGCCTTATCGTATTTTTTTAAAGTATATTGAAGTCTTCCTATTTCAGAATAAATAATCCCCTCATTCTTTTTGTCCTGTAATTGAATAGCGATTTCTAGTGCTTCGTCAAGTTTCAATTTGGCATTAAAATAGTCACCGCGCTCAGCATCAAATTGGGCGTAGGAAATATTATCGGTCATCTTTATGCTCATGGACTCATTGTCTTCACTTGTATCTTGGGCGTGAATAACGAGTGCTGAGCATAGGATTGCAATCAACAAATAGAATTTCTTTTGCAACGTATTAACATTTAGGGTAAGCAAATATAATACTTTTATCGATAAAAGTCATGTTTTTACCGTTAAATTACATATTAAATCAATAATTCTGTGAGAATAAGCAGTTTCGTTGTCATACCAACCGACAATTTTAACCATATTTCCTATAACAGATGTCATCAAGGAATCAAATACACATGAATATGGGTTACCAACAATATCTATTGAAACAATAGGATCCTCGGTATATAGAAGAATACCTTTTAGGGAAGTTTGGGATGCAAGCTCAAAAGCATTGTTTATTTCATCTATAGAAACCGTTCTATCTACATTAAAAGTAATGTCAGTTAAAGAGCCATTTGCCACGGGAACTCTGATCCCACAACCACCAATAACATTTGAGAGACTAGGAAAGATTTTTGTGAGTGCCTTTGCGGCCCCCGTTGTGGTTGGTACGATTGATTGTGCAGCAGCTCTAGCACGGCGAAGGTCCTTGTGCGGTTGGTCATGAAGGCTCTGGTCTGTGGTGTAACTGTGAACAGTAGTGATGTATGCCTGTTTTACCCCACAAAGTTCATCGATGACCTTTATCATTGGTGCGGCGTTGTTAGTGGTACAGGACGCATTTGATAAAATTTTGGCGTCACGGTTGACCATATGTTCGTTCACACCTAAAACTACAGTTTCAATATCATCTTCAATTGGAGGTACTGATAATATTACCCGCTTTGCACCATTTTTAATATTAAATTCCAAATCTTTAGATGACTTGAATTTACCGGTTGCTTCAATTACAAAATCAGGATTAAACTTAGACCAATCGATTGATTTTGGGTGAGATTCTCTTAGTAGAGGGATATTTCGTCCATTTAATAGTATCTCCTTTTCGGTAAAGGATACATTCTGATTAAAAATTCCATGAATACTGTCGTACTTTAAAAGATGGCTAAGCGTTTTGGCGTCGGCTAAATCGTTAATCGCGACAACTTCAATGTCATCTCTCTCTTCAATAAGTCTAAAAACCCGCCTGCCAATCCTGCCAAAACCATTAATGGCAACCCGTATCATTAATTAATGTGCTTTTGGGCCTTGTAAGAAGAACGAACCAAAGCACTACTTTCAACATGTCTGAAACCTAATTCAAGACCTATTGACTTATATTCATCAAACTGTTCTGGTTGAATAAACGCTTTAACGGGTAAGTGTTTTTTACTAGGCTGCAGATATTGCCCAATGGTAACTACATCAACATCATTTTCTCGCAAATCATATAGTGTATTGATGACTTCTTCCCTTGTCTCTCCCAGACCTAACATAATACCCGATTTCGTGCGTCGTTGACCTTGGTCTTTTAAATATTTTAAAACCGCCATGCTTCGGTCATATTTAGCTTGGATTCTTACTTCTCGTGTTAAGCGTCTAACCGTTTCTATATTATGTGAAACGACTTCGGGTGCAACATCTATAATACGGTCAATATGTTTTTCTATGCCCTGAAAATCTGGAATTAAGGTTTCTAAGGTCGTTTCTGGATTCATTCTTCTAACCGCCTTTACGGTCTCACTCCAAAGAATACTTCCCATATCCTTTAAATCATCTCTATCAACACTTGTTAGAACAGCGTGTTTAATAGACATAATTTTGATTGAACGTGCTACCTTCTCGGGTTCATCCCAGTCAACGGTTTCTGGTCTTCCTGTTTTTACTCCGCAAAAGCCACATGATCGCGTACAAACATTCCCAAGAATCATAAAAGTTGCGGTTCCCTCTCCCCAACATTCGCCCATATTTGGGCAACTGCCTGATGTGCAGATTGTGTTTAGTTTGTACTTATCTACAAGACTTCGGAGTTCGGTATATTTTTTACCTGTAGGAAGTTTTACACGTAGCCATTTTGGCTTTGGATGTCTTTGTACAATTGGTTTAGATAACGTTTCCGTATTCATGCCTAAAAAATCTTCCTGCAAAGATACGAAGTATATCATTAAAATTTAAAGAACTGTACTTAGGTACCAACAACTAAATCCCAATAAAAATAAAATCCCTATCCAACTCCAGATATGCATAATCATTGATGGTCTATCTTTTTTTGGTGTATTTTTCCCCGATATAAGCACATAATTCATTATTGCATAAAAGGGGGCTGTTAGAAACGATAAAATGGTGGCGATTTTTATTAATAATCCCATTTCAGAAGCCAAGAAAAAGAAGATGAAAATAGTGCCAAACGCTAAAAGTAAAATCCAAAACAAATAAGATGACTTAAATTTAGATGGGAAAAGCAGCCTAGAAGTATTATGCATCGCTTTTGGTGAGGCATCGAGTGTTGTAATGGTAGTGCTGAACATGGCAGTAAAAGCTGCGATTGCTATTAAACTATAAGACCAACTTCCCAGATTTGTAGTGTATACAGATATAAGTTGGTTGCTGAATTTTCCAGCTTGGTTACTGAAATCCATTCCTGTACCAAACATCACCAAGGCGCCTAAGGCAATAAAACCTAAACCAATAATAATGGTGAAGACATAACCTACGTTGAAATCCCAATTACTCGTTTTTGAGTCGTATTGATGATTATTCACTTTTTTTTCTACGGTCCAAATAGATTGCCATATTGAAATATCCAATGGTGCTGGCATCCAACCCATAAAAGCTATGAGAAAACCAATTTCTTGTACTTCGGGAATCACCTGCTGAATTGATATGGGACTTTTTACTTTAGCAAAAGCCACTACTACGGCAATTAAAGTACTAAGAGTAAGAGCTATGATTATAATTTTAATGAGCTTATCAAGAAAATTGTATTTACCTCTTAGCAAAATGATGACACTAATTACTAAAATAATTACGGTCCATATTTCAACTCCTACATCTACCGAAAGTAAACCATCAAATAAGGAAACAGCTAAACCTGCAGTTACTATAGTCACCGCCGTTTGAATTGTAAACATCGTGGCGAGGTTGACAAGAAAATAAGCGAATAATAAACCCTTCCCGAGTCTTTTATAGCCATCTAATAAAGTTTCGCCTGTTGCTGAAGCATATTTCGGGCCGAACTGAAAAAAGGGATATTTTACCAAGTTTATTAAGATAAGAGCCCAAACTAAGCCAAATCCAAAATCTGCACCGGCTCTTGTTGATTGCACCAAATGGGAAACACCTATCGCGGCACCGGCAAACAAAAGTCCAGGTCCAAACTTCCTTAGGCTGAAACTCATTGGGATAAGTTTATAATAGCAGCAAGTAATTTTTTTGCCCTCAAAAGTTTCACCTTAACATTATTTAGCGGCTCATTCAGTTTTTCTGATATTTCATTGTAGCTCAACTCGTGAAAATATCTAAGGTTGATGACCTCTTGATAATGCGGCTTAAGCTTTTTAATGTCTCTTTTTAATTTTGCTAAGTTTTGTTCTGTAATTAATTTATCCTCAGGCGAAGGAGAATTATCAACTATACGGTGGTATTTGTCTTCGTTATTTGTACTTAAGGTGTTGGTAATTGAGGATTTGCGTTTTCTAAGTAAATCTATGTGCAGATTCTTTGAAATCGTCATTAACCAAGTCTTAAAATTGTACTGCGCATCGTAGGTGTCTATCTTATCGAAGGCCTTTGAAAACGTTTGAATCGTTATATCCTCAGCGTCATTTTCGTTTTTGGTTCTTTTTAGCTGAAATCCGTAAACGTCGTTCCAGTAAAAATCAAGAAGAAATTTGTAGGCAGGTTGTTCGTTTTTTTTTGCTCGCTCAATGGCTTCGTTTATTTCCAATGCTTAGGTCTTACGATGAGATTAATTATAAAGATAAAGAATTGAAAGATAACGAGAACGAATTCGGTTAATGGAAGTAAGTAGAGTAGATCTGTTTCTCCGAGTTTTTTCGCCGATTGATAATATACAAGATACTGTAAACAAAATCGAAACATGACCACCACTAAAACCATCTGCCAAAAATGGTTGGCAAGCCCTAATAGAATCATACACATCCAGAATAGCAATTGTGACGTATAAAACAAACCTAATAGTATTTTATGTCTTGGCTTGTAAAACTTAGAGGTACTTATATGCCGTCTTTTTTGATTTATCCATTCTCGAAAAGATGCTTTTGGTTGTGACTCAACAAAACTTTCTGATGAAATGCACCATGAAGTATTATTTTTGTTGGCCATTTGATTAACAAATAAATCATCATCTCCAGATTGGAGTTTAATGTGGTTAATAAAACCATTCGCCTCGAAAAAGAGTGCTTTCTTATATGCAAAATTCCTTCCTACAGCCATGTAGGGTTGACCAATATTTGCATAAGAAAAGTATTGGAGTGCCGTGAGAAATGTTTCAAACCTAATCAAGAGATTTAGGAAAGACCCCTTTATCTTCTTATAAGGACTAAAGCCAAGTATTATTTCTTTATCCTGCCTAAAGGATAGACACATTTGATTTATCCATTGATTCGATACCGGCCAACAGTCAGCGTCGGTAAATAGGAGATAATTTGAAGAAGCTGCCTTGATGCCAAGTGTTAGGGCATATTTCTTATTTCCCCAAAAGGCTTCAACCGATTTTACATCTACAATTTTTATGTTAGCATGCTGTTTTTTGAAGTCTTCCATGACTTCCAGCGTATTATCTGAGGAAGCATCATTAATTAGTACGACTTCAAAATTGGGAAAGTTCTGAGACAATACTAAAGGCAGATTGTTATATAGATTCTGTGCTTCATTCTTGGCACAAATAATAACAGATACTTTCGGTTTTTCGTGAAAAGAGCCTTTATTGCTTTTTTTAGGAAATCTTGAAAAAATAAATACGTAATAGATACTTTGAATAAATACCGCTACATATAAAGTATAAAGTAAGAAGTCAAAAAAGGGGTGCAAACATCAAGAATGTTGTGGTTCAGAACAAGTATCAAATTGGTCTGGAGTTTTACCACAAAAACCACAAGCTTCACCTTCTCGATTAAGCATAGGGTTTTGACTAGCGCAGGTACCTGCGAATTCACCATCTTTCTTAGCCCATATTTTTATGGTGATTCCAGCAACACCAATGCCAAGGAGTAAGAGCGTAATTGAGATAAGTGCCAACATAAAAACTTTTTGACAAAGGTAGGG
>JBCCOJ010000151.1:0-7903 GCA_039025415.1 Bacteroidota bacterium
AATGCAGGACATGATTTGAAGGAATGCATCTCATTTTGTTTTCATAAAATCTAAAGGTCAAATCATAATCCTCCGGATAACTATTTGGATTGAAGGCCTGGCATAAATCTAAATCGTTTTTGCGCATCATCCAGCAGGGCGAGGGGATGACGCATTCCTTATAGATGTCGTTGTAATTTGTTCCGTTTTTGGTTAAGCTATTTAACCAATTTTCATAAGCCTTGTAACCTTGACCAATGCCATCATCACTAAAATAGGATACCTGCCCTAGAGCTACATGTTTATTGCCGTGTGTTTTCAAATCTTTCAGCATTAGTTCCAATTTTTTTGGGTGCATCAGGTCGTCAGAATCCATGCGTGTAATGAAATTTCCAGTGCTTTCAAAATAGGCCTTACGCAGCGCAGGAATAATTCCATGGTCTTCATTTTGAAACAGTTTAATGCGCTTATCCTTTTCCGCGTAAGCGAGAACTTGGTTATAACTAGTGTCAGACGAATGGTCATTTACGATAAGAAGTTCCCAATTAGTGTGGGTTTGTGCAAGAATCGACTCCACACATTCATCAATGAATTTTGAGGTGTTTTTAAATGGTACAAGTATGCTTATAAGTTCGCTTTGCATTTTTCAAATGTATCATTTTAACATAACCTTTGCTAAAAGGCCGAAACGTGACGGTATTTTTGATGACCTTTTAAATTAATAAAATGATTAAGAATTTCAGTATTGTTGTTGGTACGGCCCTCGTTTTGGTGTCCTGCGGTACAACCCCGATTTTAGATGATTTGGCAAGTTCAAAACCAATTTCAACCTCAATAAATCTATCAAAAGTATCTAACGATAAGGCACCAGTTGAGATAAATCCTGGTCGATTTGTGGTTGAAACTGTTACTTACAGGTTACCACGCGTGATACCAGGGACTTACTCCATAAGTGATTTTGGCAAGTATATCGAAGATTTTAAAGCGCTGGATTATGATGGAAATGAATTAGCCGCTACTAAGGTTGACGACAATAGTTGGACTATATCCAACGCTGTAAAATTAGATAAAATTACGTATCTCGTAAATGACACCTTCGATCAGGAAAAAACAGGTGGGATAGGTGAAGAGCAGCCTTTTTCCCCAGCAGGAACAAACATTGAAACAAATAATTATGTGTTGAACCTTCACGGGTTTATTGGATATTTTGAACATTTAAAAGAGGCGCAGTATAACCTTGAGATTGCTGCTCCTGCCAATTTTATTAGAACCTCTGCGCTACAAAACACAAACTCTACAACTAGCGCCAATGTTGAAATTGTAACCACAACCTATTTTGCACCCCGTTATTTTGACATTACCGATAATCCAATGATGTACGGCAAACTTGATGTAGAGGAGTTTATGGTTGGAGACATTAAAATAATTTTAAGCGTCTTTTCGCCCAACAATGTTCATTCGGCTGCAAGTTTAAAAGAGACGGTTTTTAACATGATGAAAGCACAAAAGGCGTATTTAGGCGATATTAACAGTACGCCTCGGTACGACATCTATTTGTATTTATCAGACCGTAATGAAGGTTCACCTAAAGGTTTTGGAGCTTTAGAACATCATACTTCGACTGTTGTGGTTCTAGAGGAGGAATCCACTAAGGAACAGTTGGCAGCTTCGATGATTGATATTGTTGCTCATGAGTTTTTTCATATTGTAACCCCGCTTTCGGTACATTCTGAAGATGTACACTATTTTGATTACCATAAGCCCACATTTTCAAAACACTTATGGATGTATGAAGGGGTAACCGAATATTTTGCCCAGCACTTTCAAGTCTATGAGGGTTTGGTTGAGCCAAACCTATTTTATAACACCATGAATGAAAAAATCAGTATATCCATGCAAATGGATGATGCCATGAGTTTTACCACCATGAGTGAAAATGTTCTGGACGAACCTTATGCCTCCAATTACTACAATGTTTATATGAAGGGAGCGCTTATCGGGATGTGTATTGATATTTTGATGCGAGAGGAAAGTGATGGTAACCGAAGTATGCTGAGTCTGATGAAGGAACTTTCAAATAAGTACGGCAAGGAAAGACCCTTTGATGACGATAATCTAATAGCTGAGATTACCGAGATGACCTACCCATCGATTGGCGAATTTTTACAAACTCATGTAATAGGAAAAACTCCAATTAATTACGAAACGTTTTTTGACAAGGTTGGTCTAGCTTATGTTGACGGTAAGGTTGAAACTAGCTACATACAGGATGGTGATGGTTTTATTTTTGATGGTGACGGCGACAAAGGCATCATATTCTTTTCAGAGGGTGTAAAAAATAATAGCTTCTGGGTGGAGCAGGGCGTCATGCCAGGGGATATTCTGAAAAAAGTAAATGGTAAGGCAATTACTCTACAGAATGCCAATGCAGAAATTGGCGCCATGTACCAATGGCAACCGGGTCAAGAAATTGATGTTCTACTGGAAAGAAATGGAGAGGATGTCATTGTAAAAACAAAATTAACACCAACTTTTACGACGTCGAAAAAATTAGTTGAAGCCGAAGATGCAACCGACAAACAGATTGTTACTCGCAAGGCTTGGCTTGGAAGATAGTATCAATCCATCATTTTTCTCAAAAGAACAATTTGCCCCAGGTGGTAGTGACAATGCTCAATAATACCGTGGATATTGCTAAAATAGTTGCCATACTTCTCCTCAACAAAAGGTTCCATTAATTTTGATTCGGGTAACCTTTCGATTAGTTCTGAAAAAACTCGGGCATCTTCAAGTGATTTTTCAATTAATGCCGTCCAGTCTTTTTCTGAGGAGATTTCTGGACCGTCAAAACTGAATTTATCCCGTATTTCAAGTTTGCCGCCCTTGAGCACCTGCGAAACGCCAGCGATAAAATAATTGGTGTGAAAAACCAATTCTGCAATGGTATTTTGGTCTTTGGTTTTTTTTGTGGCCTGTTTCCAATCAATTTCAGAAAGCACTTGCTTATAGTTGACACTTGTCCAATTGCCACCAAAATAGACATTGTATAAATGTTTAGCGCTGTGTTTTGAAAAGGAATTCATAGAAGTTCTGAAACTTTATAATTATAGTAATTGAAGCTCTTTAAAATAATGTCATCTGCAACCATACAATTGAATTTTGGTTGACCAATTTGCTCTAGAAGAACAAAGTAGATGTGACCATGTTCATTCTTTTTATCGAATTTGAGAAGTTCGATAATGCTTTGATAATCAATTTTTTCAATTTTGACCTTTGGGAAAATCTCAAGATACTTATCGGTGATGTACTCTAAATCCTTAGCAGGGAAATTTAGTAATTCAGACGAAATAAAACATTCTAATATCATCCCAATGGCAATGGCCTCACCGTGCAACAACTCTGTTCTTTTTGGGTCACTCAAAAAATAGGATTCTATGGCGTGTCCCAAAGTGTGGCCGAAGTTGAGATATTTTCTAACGCCATTTTCTAATGGGTCTTCGCAAACAATATTCTTTTTTATGACTACCGAATCATAAATCAACTGGTCTAAATTATCCAAGATCAATTTAGATACATCGTAAAGTTTGTCAAAGTAGGCTCTATCTGAAATTAGACCGTGTTTTAACATTTCCGCTAGGCCAGACCTTAAATGATTCTTAGGAAGCGTGTCCAAGAATCCGGTATCAATTAAGACCATGTCTCCCGAGGAAATTACTCCCACTTGATTTTTTAAGCTGCCCAAGTCAACGCCTGTTTTTCCGCCTACTGAGGCATCTACCATGGCAAGAAGTGAAGTCGGGATATTGACATACTTGATACCGCGCTTGAAGGTACAGGCCACAAAGCCGCCAAGGTCGGTCACCACACCGCCACCGAGATTGAGTATTAGGCTCTTCCGGTCGGCTCCAAGTTCGGAAAGTGCATTCCAAACACCAACACAGGTATCAATACTTTTGTTGCTTTCCCCCGGTTCAATTTCAATAACTTCAATAGGTATTGTGGTCTCTAGTTCAGATAAAAATCTTGAAAGGCAATGATCATGGGTGTTTGAGTCAACCAATATAAAAATACCCGAGAAATTATGGTTTTTTAAATATCTATTCAATTGGGCATAACCCGTTTCATTAAAGTAAACTGAATAGTCATCGGTAAGTATTGAATCCATGATTGTAGTTAGTCTTTCAATTTGGAAAATTAATAGTTTTTTTACCAAAAAAATATGTAGTTAAATATTTATTTTTGCAAAATGATAGAATCTCCTACAAAACATCAACTCTTCGAAAATACCGAAGTTGCTTTTGGCTTAAAATCAGATACAGAGCTAGAGCGTGCTTACTTTCTGTTCAAGATGATTTCAATGGAGCCTTTGGTGAAAATTGGTACTGCGGCGACTAATTTTGCCTTAAAGGCTGGCCTTCCTGTTGAAGGTTTAATTAGGTCAACTGTTTTTGACCATTTTTGTGGTGGTGTAAGTGAAGACGATTGTATGCCAGTAGTGGATAAGATGTTTTCAAAAGGTGTTAGCTCGGTATTGGACTATTCAGTTGAAGGTAAAAAGGATGAGGTGAATTTTGACGCCGCCGCGGAAAAAATCTTGAAGATTATAAAGTTTGCCGATGAAAAGGAAGCTATGCCAATTGTAGTCTTCAAACCTACCGGTTTTGGACGGTTTTATTTATATCAAAAGAAAGGTGAGGGAAAGCAGTTAACAACAGGAGAACAGGAGGAGTGGAACAGAATAGTCGATAGGTACGATAGGGTATGCAATTTAGCTAAAGAGCGGGATGTTGAGGTTCTCATTGATGGCGAAGAAAGTTGGATGCAAGATGCGGCAGATGAGCTATGCGAGGACATGATGCGAAAGTACAATCTTGAAAAGCCAATAGTTTATAATACGTTGCAATGCTATCGTTGGGACAGATTAGATTATTTACATGATATTCATGCTCGGGCTAAGGCTGGAGGGTATAAATTGGGTTTCAAAATTGTTCGCGGGGCTTACATGGAGAAAGAACGTGAACGCGCTGATGAAAAGGGTTATAAATCGCCAATATGCGAGAATAAAAAGGAAACCGATGACATGTTCAATAACTGTATGAAATATTCACTTTCTAATTTAAGCGAAATCTCTGTTTTTATTGGTACCCACAATGAGTATAGTTGTTATTTGGCCATGGATATGATGGCCGACTTAAATGTCGATAAGAAGGATAATAATGTTTGGTTTGGTCAACTTTACGGGATGAGCGACCACATCAGTTTTAATTTAGCTGAGCAGGGCTATAATGTGGCCAAGTACGTTCCGTTTGGTCCGGTTAAGGACGTAATGCCGTATCTGATTAGACGTGCTGAGGAAAATACTTCGGTAGCAGGGCAAACCAACCGAGAATTGAATTTGATTAAAAAAGAGAAAGAGCGGAGGAAAGGTTAGTCCTCAGTTTTCAGTGCGCAGTTTGCAGTAGTGGTTGCAGTTTTAAGATTGCAGTCTCAGTTTTCAGTCGCAGTCGCAGTCGTAGTTTTCAGTTTCCAGTCTCTGTTTTCAGTCGAAGTTTTGGGTTTTAAGCTATGAAAGTATAATTCATAATTTTTTTTATTGTTCCAAATTCCAAATTCCCACTACTCAATACTCACTACTCACTTCCAACTTCCCACCTCTAATCTCTAATTTCAAATATTGCGCTCATTCTGCATCCAGAAGGATTCGTTCAATCGTCGCAATAGAGTCACAATTTTCAATCCACAGTTTGAGGTCTTGGTTTTGAAACTCATTTTCAAGTACGTAGCGTTTACATGGTTTTGATTTAGTTTCACTTTCGGAAAAATCGATATCACCCGTTTTGATAAGTCTTGAAATTTGAGCGGAATCGATGTCTAGTCTTTGCATTTCGAGTAGCACTTCTTCGGAATATTTTTTGGTCTTTAAATTGATGTTTTTGACCACTCTTGCATTGGGGCCGTAGTCACAGGAGGTTTTCTTTCCGCTTAAAAAAAATGCTAGAATAATGAGTCCTATTGAAAATCCGCCGAGATAATAGCCGATACGCTGGATGAGTTTCATGAATTGCAGGTACAGTTTATGGTGCGAAGTTCGGTAATTTTATTTAATAGTTGGTGGTCGGTAGTCGATAGTCGTTAGTCGGTAGTAGGTGGTCAGTGGTTGGTAGCAGTTAGGAGGTATTAGGTAGTAAATAGTGGACACTAGTCGGTAGTCTGTTGTCGATAGTTGGTGGTCATCCGTCTTCTGTCTTCTATTCCGACTTTCGTCTATTTTCTAATCTCTCATCTCTACTTGTAATCTCTCATTCAAAATATCAATAAATTCACATCGCTACAGTCCAAATCAAACCAGTCTGCAACCGACTTATTGGTTAGTATGCCGTGGTAAAGGTACAAGCCTCCTTTTAGCCCACGATCAAATCTAATGGCGTTTTCAATACCTCCATCTTCTCCAATTTTAAGTAGGTACGGCGTAAAAATATTACTAATTGATACCGATGCTGAACGCGAATACCTAGCAGGAATATTTGGAACACAGTAATGGGTGACATTATTGTATTCAAAGGTGGGTGTATCGTGGTTTGTAACCTCGCTGGTTTCAAAACAGCCGCCCATATCGATACTTACATCTATAATCACTGAACCCGCTTTCATCAGACTCACCATAGGTTCTGTAACGATTACGGGAGCGCGATTTTTACCCCTTACAGCGCCAATGGCGACGTCACATCGCTTTAGTGCCTTAATTAAATTTTTGGGTTGCAGTGTTGAGGTATAAATCGTCCTATTTAAGTTGGATTGAATTCGTCTAAGTTTGGTGATACTATTGTCAAACACCTTAACGTTTGCCCCTAAACCCAAGGCAGAACGAGCGGCAAATTCACCAACCGTACCAGCACCGATAATTAGTATCTCGATTGGCGGCACACCAGAGATATTCCCAAACATAAGTCCGTTGCCTCCATTTACGTTCGATAACAATTCAGACGCAATAAGAACCGAAGCCGTTCCTGCAATTTCGCTTAATGATCGTACGGCAGGGTAGTTGCCATCTTCATCTTTAATGAATTCAAAAGCAAGTGCGGTGATTCTTTTGGACGCTAATTTTTCAAAATAGTCTTTGGTTTGGGTTTTGAGCTGTAGTGCTGAGATTAAAAGTGTTTGCGGATTTATCATCTCAATCTCCTCGATTGAAGGTGGTTCAACCTTCAGAATAATAGGGCAGGAGTAAACTTTTGAGGTATCTTTTGTCACCTCGGCACCAGCTTCGCTATAGGTTTTATCTTTAAAATTGGCACCATCACCGGCGCCCGATTCAATCATTACCCGATGACCGTTAGAAACCAAAGCAGAAACCGCATCTGGAGTTAGGCAAACCCGTTTTTCCTGAAAATAGGTCTCCTTAGGGATACCGATAAAAAGATCGCCCTTTGTTTTTAGGACTTCAAGCATTTCTTCCTGCGGAAGCAATTGTGCTTTGGTGAAAGGAGAGAGAGGTTTGCTCATGAACTACGTTAAAATTCCAAGGAAATTACGAATAAATTTTCGTAAATCATCAAGATAATTCACGGCAGGTTTTTTGAATCTAATTTTTCTAAATTAGAAATACTGCTTTAAATGCCCAACGATACCTTTAGGCTTGACCATAAATTCTTCTTCAAGCTCCTTCATAGATTTATTGGCATCATTTATTTTATTGAACATACGAGCCCTAATTAGATAGATTGATGGAATGACTACACACATTATGGGTAGCATGTAAAGTATTTGAAATTCGTCAACGTTGGTTTTTTCCGAATTAATTGTTATGGCGATTTGAAGAATGTACATAAAAATTGGAACTAGTAGTGCATGATACCACCAATTTCTGTTGGTGAAAAACCATATTAATAAAAGCATTAATGGAACTATTTTTCCAGTCAAAACC
>JBCCOJ010000152.1:0-7823 GCA_039025415.1 Bacteroidota bacterium
CTTCACCAAATGGTTTTTTCATTTGGTAAATTTTAAATCTTTTTAAAGACTGTGGCGAGCGATTAACTCCGATTTCAATTTCGGCTTCGACTTCGGTTTCATTGTGATTATTGTAATTTTGTAACATGAATAAAATCGTGCATTTTGAAGATTTAGGTAATAAGGATTTCAAGGATACTTGGGATTATCAAGAGGAATTGTTTCAGTCTATTTTAGAAACAAAAATCAAAAATAGAAGAGAAAATGCTGGCTTAGAAACTAAGAATTATTTTCTTTTTGTGGAACATCCCCATGTTTATACACTAGGTAAAAGTGGGGATATGTCGAATTTATTGTTAAACGAAGAGCAGCTTACTCAAAAGGGCGCGACGTTTTATAAAATAAATCGTGGCGGGGACATAACTTATCATGGCCCAGGACAGATAGTTGGTTACCCTATTCTAGATTTGGATAATTTTTTTACTGATATCCATAAATACCTTCGCCTGCTTGAAGAAACTATTATTTTAACATTATCGGAATATGGCTTAAATGCAGAAAGAAGCAATGGTGAAACAGGGGTTTGGCTTGATGTAGGTACGCCTTTTGCCCGTAAAATCTGCGCAATGGGCGTGCGTGCAAGTAGGTGGGTAACTATGCATGGTTTTGCCCTTAATGTCAATGCAGAGTTGGGCTATTTCGACAATATTATTCCTTGTGGCATCAAGGGTAAGGCGGTCACTTCCCTAAATGTCGAGTTGGGGGTAAAAAAAGTTAGCGAATTAGAGGTTAAGGAAAAGTTGTTTGATTATTTTTTGGAGCTATTTGAGGCAGAGAAACTTAGGGGTTCAAGAATTCACCAATGAAATTTTCTGTCTTTGACTACCGCATCTTTCGGCACAAATACATTAATTAGTTTTGTTGTTTTGTTAGAAAATTGTTTGTGTTGAAACTCAAGTACTAATTGCTCTTCGCTCAAGTCTAAAATTTTGAAATATTTATAATCCTTTTCTAAATGCATGAGTTCTTGAACATTTCCTCCCTTTAATTTTATATAGGGGTATTTATCGTCGTTGAAATATAAGGACCAATTTGATGACATTGAATCACCGCAGTCTTCATGCTCACCATTGTTATCTAAAATTGTATGGTCACTTGAATAGGTTACCTGGTAAGACAAAAAGCAATCACCCACGCTTATTCTGGTATTATTATTAAATCGTCTTGCCAATTTCCAGGTTTTGGTAGAGTCCGCAGTTAATAATATTTCTGCATTGATTGGCAAATCAAATGGTGGTTTTTTAGTTTTTGAACAGCTTAAACCGACTGTTAAAATATAAATAAAGAAAATTTTTTTCATTTTTTTTCGATAGCAGTGTTTTTAAGCAGTTTTTATTGGTAATGATGGTCTATCTCTCCTCATTAAAAAATACTTTATAATAATGCATCTTTTTTTCCTCATCATAACCACGCACTAAATAATCTTCAGAAGCTTCTGGGGCATCAACATCTAGTTTGATTTGAATATTGGTATCTAATTTGATTTCGGTCTTTATTTTTTGCTTCTGCTTTTTGAGGACAACTTCTGAAACATCAAATTGGTTTCGAATTAAGATATTATGATCGCTTTCGTAGCTTTTCTTGAACTCCTCAAACAGTTGTATGCGATTTTCATTCTCGATAACCTCTTCCTTAAAACTTTCAATCTTTGCTATCTCGTTCTCCTTGAAAAAGTCTACTGTTTTTGCCAAAAAATTACTCTGTTCTTGACCACCGAATTGGGGTTGAACAATTTCCTTTGAAAAATCAAGGCACATCTCTAGATAATTCTTTGTATGCTGATTGGAATCATCTGGATATTTAACATTAAGAAAGTTTTTAATCCAGTATTGCGCGTCGTAATTATTATTATCCACGTTAAGTACTATTTTTCCTTCATTATCGCTGGTGTTGAGAATCAAACAGCCTTTATCAACTTTCTTGGTATTTATGCCTCGCTGGGCAATGATGTCGTAACTATTATTTTCAAGATAGGTTTGAAAGAAGTGGGTCTTACTTTCTATCTTAAAAATACCAATCGCATCGGTATGAAAATCTTTATATTTTAGGTCTTGAACGGTGCAGACTAAGACATCCCCTGTTTTAATTTGAGCAGAATTACTTTGTTCAAAAAGATGGGTGACGATATGTGTGGATAATTCGACAAAATTGGAGTCGTCTTTCAAAAGTTGAGATGTGTAGTTGTTGATTTCATTCAAATCTACATTAGAATGGTGATTGAATCTGAAAGATTCTGCCAAATTGGTGAACGGCTTTAATAAATAGGGCACCAAAACGTCATAACTCTCTTCATCAAAGTCAATAGGTTGCTCTGAAAAGGCGTTTTTTGTACCGTTATACTTATTGCCAACCTTATGCAGAATACATTTTGAGATAGAGGCCTTGGTGCGTTGTATCATTTAAATAATAGGATTTTGTTTCTGCAAGTTTGGGGGATAAAAATTTAGAATATATTATATGAAGCAATAAAAGATAACGTAGAAAATTTTGTAGCAAAACTTAGGTTGTTTGAAGTCAATTCTTGGTTGGTTTGAAGATTGATTTCAAGTGCAAATTTATCATATTTGTAACCCACGCCGACAAATCCGTTGAAATTACTTCTCACATCATCAAAATCAAAATTAAAACCGCTATTCTCACTTGTTATATTTAAATCTTGATTAAACCAAAAATCATAGTGAATACCAACATTTGCATAAATAGCAGATTTCTCTGATAAGAAGAAATAATGCCTAATACCAGCTGCTAATTCCATGCTACTGATATCCGCAGACGCTCGTGCTGATCTCTCAATGGTAGAACCTGGTGTAATGTCTAAAAATTCGCTTTTTTGAGAATAACTTTGATAGGTTGTTTCAACTAATATAGACCACTTATTATTATTAAAGGGTAAAGTGAATTCACCTAAAACACCTATTCTCAAACTGGCATCTGAATCAAGCTCAAAATTTCTTTCAATAGTACTCCCTGTGGTCTCCTCTATTTTCAAACTGCTAATATTTATTCCAGGCCTAATATGAAGCTTGAACCAGTCTTTTGTTTTGACTCGTTTGTAAGTATAGGAATCACCAAACCCTTTCAATCTGTTATTTTCTTCGATAAATTCTGATAAGCTTTTTTTGTCGTATTTTAAGAATTTAATTTTGGAATCTTCTGTTAATGCTAAGTCATACAACTCATATAGTTGGTTTCTAAAGGTATTATTCTCATTTATATTTTGGTTTTCGCCCAAATATTTTTTTGAAATGAGTGGAATGAGCTTTTTGTCGCCAAGTTCACTGTAAAAGTATTTTTTTATTTTGCCATCATAGTATTCATACAAACTTATTTGTCCTTCGACCAAAGTTTTTACATAGGCTTCAATGCGTTCATAAACTGGCTCTTTTTGAGTGGTCATATCATTGAGATTCTTTGGAGAAATATCAACGTCTATGTAGGCTCTTAAAAATTTGAAAATATTCTCAGAACCAAATTCACGGGCATCACTTAATTTTAAAATAGAGGACTCAGCTTCAAGGGTCTTCTTAAATAAAAAATCTTCTGGTGTTTTTTGCCAATCGAAATTTTTAATATATCCTTCAATTTTTTGTCCCTTGTTATTGATGTAGTAACCTTTTTCAAAGGTTGACTGGGCATAAATTGTAAAAGTGAATAAAAAAAAGGTAAGTCGAATTAAAAAGGTTTTTGTAAAAATTTAAAGGGATTTTTGGTTGATCATAATATTTAGGGAAGCTAATGAACTTGAGGCACATAAAAAAGGACTTAACGTTATAAATTAAAGTCATTTCTTACAATCTTAGATTGTTAAAAATCATAGGATTGCACTGAAAGTGTCAATTAAAAATGTGACCTAGAACTTAAGGTTGTGTTTCGGAATTTAATGTTATTGCAGAATAAACTCGACACGTCTATTTTCTGCCTTACCCTTTGAGGTGGCATTGTCTCCCACCGGATTGGCCTCGCCTTTTCCATCGGTCTCAAGTCTTGAAGAATCAATCTTGTAAATCTCAACCAGTGCAGTTTTTACGGCCGCCGCCCTCGATTTTGAGAGTTCAAGATTGCTGTCATCATTGCCATCTGAATCAGTATGGCCAACTATTTTCAATTTGATGTTATCATCTTGATTCAAAACTTGGGAAATTTGTCTGATGATACCATAGGATTGGTTTTTGATATTTGCCGATCCAGAATCAAATAGAATACCGTTTGTGGAGATTTTTCCCTCTGATATGAGTTTTCGTCTTAAATCTTGGCCGCCTTTGGCGATTTTTATGTTTTTAATAAACACACGATCTTTACCGTCCTGAAGACCATAGGTATGCAATTTCACGTATTCTAAAACGTTCTCTACTTCAATTAGTCTTGGTATATCGGCATATTTTACTTCGTTTACCCAAAGTCTAAAACGTTTTTTTGTAACCGATATAGCTATGTGCGGCTGGTTTAAAACAGCTTTTCTTACATCTGCATTTAGGTTAACATTGATTTTGCCCTGTTTTCCATTAAAAAAGTTTCTTACGTCTATTTTAAATGCACTGTACTGACCAAACGGAATGGCGGCAGAAACGTGATTTTTACCCTCAGTAAATTCATCAGAATCGCTTAAATAAACAAAAAGTTTAGCTCCAGAAGTTGTACTCTTGTCAATTCCTTTGGTCAAAATGTCGAATTCTATGGTGTAATCTTCGGGTAAATCCTTAAAATCGGGAATAAAGAAAACGCGATAGCCAGAGGTTAGTTCAAACCACTTCTCGTTGTTAATCTTTACAACTTCACCTGAAGCATTCGTATTCCATTTTGAGGGAAAATCACCTACAAAATCCTTAGCAAAATCATCAAAGAAAAGAACCTCGTCTCCTGGAACAAAATCAAATTTCCCCAGTACTTCTAAATTGTCTGAAATATTAGAAGGCTCTTCCACCGAGTTAATTTCTTCCATTGGGTCATTCCCACTGCTTTCATTATTGTCACTTTGGGAATCATAGTCAGCGTCATCTTCATTTTCTGAGCTGTCTTCATCAGTATCTTGCTTATTGGCCAATAAATCCTTGATGGTTTTAATGCTATACTTTAGGGCTTTTTTCGCCCTGTTCATTTGTAGCGTAGCTTTCGCCTGTTTCAATGCACCCTTTCCATCCAAATCCCCTATGATATCCGGAGCAGTTTCGGCAAGAGCGGAAACTTCAGTAAGTGCGTCTTCCAATACATCGATGTCATCATCGTCTAGCGGGGTGCCTGCTTCTGCGTAACCGTCATAGGTGTAAACTTTATCGTAAAGATCAAAAGATTCCCTAACAAACGTATCTACACTTGATATCCCAACTGCGTTCCTCGGGCGCTTGATTTTTTTGGTTTGCGCTTCAGATGCCGGAAAACAAAAAACTATGGCAAATACGCTGATAAGGGCAGTTTTAATTAATGACATTTTGATCATGACTTCAAAAGAGATTGATTATTAGTACCTTTTAAAGGTAAAAAAAGATGCTAGACTGACAAATATGATTTGTGTGGATGGTTATTTAATATCTAAGGATGGTGTTTAAAGTCTAGTTTATTTGATAAACAATAATTGCATTTGCATCGCCTGTGGTCATAATTTCTAAGTTGGAGTCATTATCAACATCTCTGATATCGATTGTAGAATTTCCATAAACCGGGAAACCTGATATGGGTTTTGCTTGACTATCGAACAAATAGACCTTTTTATGCTGTAAATCCGTAATACTTACATAAATTTTGTCATTGAGGTAGAAGATTTTAGGTTCGGTATAATTACCATAATCCAACTCGATAGTTTTTGACTTTATGGTAAGTTCATTTTCTGAAAGTGCGGCCAAAGTTTTGGTCGTGGTAGTAATTTTATGGTTTTCCTTAAGGTTTAGGTTTGTACTATTGATTCTTCCATTGGTTTTCACTTGTAGAAGTTCGCCATTGGTGTTGGTTGTTGTAAAGCTATTTTTGTAAAGGTAAATGTCGTTTTTAGAAAATAGAATATCCTTATCAACTGGCACTCTCGTTTTACCAGTACGACTTATTATTTTGAGTTTGGCACCTTGTCTAAAAACAATGTAATCCTTCCCATTAATTC
This sequence comes from Bacteroidota bacterium, assembly GCA_039025415.1. Classification (GTDB taxonomy): domain Bacteria; phylum Bacteroidota; class Bacteroidia; order Flavobacteriales; family Flavobacteriaceae; genus Psychroserpens. Next base: position 6,128 of record JBCCOJ010000152.1, read on the forward strand.
TAAAATGTTTCGGCTGGGTATCGATTCTATCATTGCTTTTATCAAATTTAAATCCGCTTACAGGCTTTCCGCTTTTATTGTACAGCAGCAAATTTTTTCCTTGGGTGACCAGTATTCGGTAATTATAGTTTTTATCATAATCAAATACCGAAACGGGCTGGGTTATTTCGTCGTTGAATTTTAATGGAAAAGGAGAAAGTTCGTTACCATTTCTGTCGAGAATAAAAACGCTACTATCAGTTGAGAAGACCATCTGTAAGCGACCATTTTTATAACTGTCAATCTGCTTAATTTCTCCAAGAATGGCGCCGCTGATTTGTTTTTTCCAATAAACCTTCCCTTTATTTGATAATAAATATAGATTGTTGTTGATGTCTTGAACCGCGATGTCGAATTCGCCAGTTTTGTGATTTTTTAAAAATTGGGGGTCATTTAGTATTGCTGCATCAAGTGAAAGTGCTAGCTCCTCGGCAATTTCACCTTTTGTTTTAACTTGATTGAAAGATTTATAGGCCCCATTTATATGAGCGAAATCAGATTCGTAGATAAATTGAATAGCTGAGGTTTTGTAAGGGCTCGTATTGATTTCATTTTGTTCGTCAAATGCAGTTTGTAACCGGTTTTTTAAGGAATTTGGATTGTCAAATACAAATATTGAAGCTTCATCACTTAAATTAAGCATAAGGTTTTGATAGGCCTCGCTATTGGTAAGGGTATTTCCGTTTTGATAATTTGAAATGAAGGTTTTAAGAACATTATCGCTCTCGGCAAAAATCATAATACCATTCAAGGTAATGTAGTAATTTGACGATATACTTTCCAACAAGCCTAAATGTCCTAAACTAGCAGTTTCCGTATTCTTAAGCTTGTAAATTTCTACAGTTCTGTAAATGTCTTCGATTTCCTCCGTTTCCAGTTCCTCAAGGGCCATCGATATATCAACTGGCCTGTAAATCAGTACTTTTTTATTATCTATTTGGGCTTGTCCATATTCAGAACTATTATGAAGTAGTTTGAAATCTGTTAGAGCTTCTTTTTTTAGAATGCTGTCAAAGCGTTGTTTTATTAACATAAAATCGTTTGAAGTAATACTTACAAAATTGGATATTGAGGAGGGACAAACGCTTGCCATCAAATTTTCTTGCGGAACTGAACCCTTGAAGCCATTAATAAGTGTTTGGGCAGAATCAGCCTCTGTTACACCACTAATGAAGATATCATTTTGTTGAATATTGATATCAACCAATGTGTTTTTAGAAAATGGTATGTCTTTTAAAACCGAATCTTTATTTCGTTCAAACGGGTTAATCGCCTTGTCAGAAAAAATTGAAACGATGTCATCTGGATTAGCAGCTTCGAAATAGTCTAATGCTTTATGCTCATTCCCTTTTGATTTAAGAAAACCTTGAGTATAAGCGAGTCTGTTTGAAACAAACAGGGTACTGTCCTTGGTTGCTGAATAATATAGCTTGTTATCAATCGCAACCTTGTTTATGGTAATATTTTTATTTGAAATAATTTCAGAGCTTAGATTTGGTATGGAATCAAAATTGAAAATATCTGACTTCTCTGTTGTTATCAAACAAATTATTGGGCTGTCAATGGAATCATTTTTTATACCTATGTATATAGGCCGTATCCAGCACCCCGCGATAGGGCACGCGGCCCTCAACGCCCTCGGGCACCAGCTTATTGC
>JBCCOJ010000153.1:0-7823 GCA_039025415.1 Bacteroidota bacterium
AAACAGATTAATATAAGGTTAATGTAAAATTAATGTTATGTAAATGTTACCAAAATGTTTGTAAATTGTAAATTTTAAAATATCTTTGTCGAGTATTAATGATAAAATTGAATATTATGAAGATGAAATCGGTATTACTCGTATTTATGGCATTCGGTATTTGCAATTTTGGTATTTCCCAGGAAGACAAAAAGCCTAAAGTCAAGAATTTGGGAGATCTTACAGAGGTTACATATTATCATGATAATGGTCAAATTGCTCAGCAAGGAACTTACAATAAACAAGGTAAGTTAGAAGGTATTTGGACCAGCTATGATGAAAATGGAAACAAAACCATGGTTGGTGAGTATAATGATAATAAGAAGGTTGGAAACTGGCTCATTTGGAGTTCTGATGTATTAAAGGAAGTAGAGTACAAAAACTCTCGAATTGTCAAAGTGAGTAAGTGGTTGGATAAGGTGCAGGTTGCCAATAATTGAATTACAACTAAAGGTTAATAGCAAAAATAAAGGCTGTCCGTTTTCGCGGATAGCCTTTTAATTTTAGCTAATTGTATCATGGTTGTTTCTTTGTTTCTGACCCAAGAAAAATCGCCTACAAGGGTTGTAGATGAAGAGAATGTCAAATCTTCATCAGCATAAGCTCTGTCAACTTGAAGATTTGAAGCAGGAACGGCATCTCTAAAATAGAAATACTGCTGTTAATGAATGGGCGAAAAGTGAAACAATACTCACTTCTATTTAAAAGAACAACTTGAATGTCATTTTATGAATTCAAATAAAAACCCGCTTGGAAACCAAGCGGGTTTTTTAAGATTAATCTAAGTTTAACTAAACTATTTAGTTAGCCCAACTAAAGTCAGATTCTTCTGTTGTAGAAGTATTGTAAGTTGTTGCTTCATTTGCAGCATTACCGTCAATAACAAGTTCTGCAGCCGTTGAAGTTCCAGCAAACTCAAACTGAAGAGCGTACCCAGTAAGGGTCAAACCGTTGATTGTAGCAGTTGACGCAGCTTTCATCTGTATTGCTAAACCGCCTTCTGAAGAAATTGCAGTAAAGTTTGTCAATGTTGGGTTACTAGCTGTACCATCTGCCTCAATCGAAGTAGAGAAACCAGCAATCGTTTGCTTAACAAAAGTGTTGGCTAAAGTTCCATTCCAACCTTCAGTCCAGTCAACTGAATCGTCTTCAATATTCTCAGCGTAGAAATTAGTTACACTAACAGTTCCACCGAAGAATTCGATTCCATCATCGGCACCGTCGATAACAGCTACATTGTCTATTGTCGTACCAGAACCTACTGCGTATAGTGATAATCCGTTAAACTGAGAATCAGCGTTTATTTGAGCTCCAGTATTTCTTAAGATTAAGTAATCGATGTTACCTGAAGATTCTGTAGGGCTATTTCCACCATAAACTAAACCTCCAACCTCAGCGGTTACATTTTCACCAGCTGTTGTTGTAGAATTTCCACAGATTAAAAGACCACCCCATGGGTTACCGTCTACAGAACGCATTTCTACTGGATTCATCATCGTACCTTGAATATCAATAGATCCTCCTTGTAATACAGCTAAATAATTTGCCGTACCAGATTCTGAAACAATTTCAGTTCCTGCAGGAATAGTTAAAGTTGCACCAGAATTAACTAAAACTGGTCCACTTATCGTGTAGACAACACCAGAATCCAATGTTAAGTCTGAAGCGATGTTGGATGGTAACTCATCTTCTTCCAAATCACCTGTAGCCCATGCAAAAATACTTGAGTTTGTTGGTGAAGAATCATATACAGCATCGTTTGCTGTATCTGCAGCAGCACCGTCAATGACTAACTCAGCCGCCGTAGACGTTCCTGCAAATTCGAACAACAAATCAAAACCAGTTGCAGAGAATCCATTTATCGTAGCAGTAGACGCCGCTTTCATTTGGATGGCTAAACCACCTGTAGAAGAAATAGCAGTTAAATTATTCAACGTTGGGTTGCTAGCAGTACCATCAGCTTCAATAGCTGTAGAGAACCCTTGAATTGTGTTTACAATATAAGCGGTCTCCATAGTACCATTCCAGCCTTCTGTCCAGTCGATGGCATCATCTTCGATATTTTCAGCATAGAAATTAGAAACACTTACGGTTCCACCAAAAAACTCGATACCGTCATCAGCACCTTCGATTACTGCAACATTGTCAATTGTTGTTCCAGAACCTATGGCGTAAAGTGATAACCCATTAAATTGAGAGTCAGCATTGATTTGTGCACCAGTATTTCTCAAGATTAAGTAGTCGATATTACCTGAAGACTCATTGTCATCATTACCTCCATATACAAGACCACCAACTTCTGCAGTTACGTTTACACCTGCTGTAGTACTAGCGTTTCCACAAACTAATAAACCACCCCAAGGGTTGCCATCTACTGAACGCATTTCTACTGGGCTTGTGCTCGTACCTTGGATATCTATAGAACCACCTTGTAAAACGGCAAGGTAATTAGCAGTTCCTGAAGCAGATACGATTTGAGTACCAGCTGGTATTGTTAACGTAGCTCCACTATTCACTAATACAGGCCCGCTGATAGAATATTCTATTGATGCATCTAACATAGTGTCTGATGTGATATTGGCAGGTAATTCGTTGCCGTCAAAGATATCAGTTGCCCATGCAAAGTCACTTGCATTAGTTGGAGAACTTGCATAAACAGCGTCGTCTGCAGTATCAGCAGCGGCTCCATCTATTACTAATTCTGCAGCAGTAGAAGTTCCTGCAAATTCAAACAAAAGATCAAAACCTGTTGCAGTAAATCCATTAATTGTAGCTGTAGAAGCAGCTTTCATTTGAATAGCAAGACCACCAGTTGAAGAAATTGCAGTGAAGTTTTCTATTGTTGGATTACTTGCCGTACCGTCAGCTTCAATTGCAGTAGAGAATCCTTGAATGGTGTTAACAACATAGGTGTTTGATAATGTACCATTCCATCCTTCTGTCCAATCAACAGCATCATCTTCGTTATTTTCTAAGTAAATGTTACTTGCATTTACAGTTCCTCCAAAGAATTCAACTCCGTCATCAGCACCGTTTATAATAGCAACGTTAGTAATTGAAGTTCCCGAGCCAACAGCATATAAGGACAAACCGTTATACTGAGAATCTGCATTGATCTGCGCACCGGCATCTCTTATGATTAAGTAGTTGATGCTACCAGAATCATCAGTTGCGTTAGTTCCTCCGTAAACAAGGCCACCTACTTCGGCCGTAACATTTGTACCTGCAGTTGTTGGTGCATTACCACATAGCAAAAGGCCTCCCCATGATCCAGCGTTGCCATTTGAAGATCTCATGACAACTGGGTTTGTTGCTGTTCCTTGGATGTCGATTGATCCTCCTTGTAAAACGGCTAAATAATTTCCAGTTCCTACTGCAGAAACTATTTCAGTTCCAGCTGGAATAGTTAAGGTCACTCCATTTGCAACTGTTACATCTCCAGAAAGGTTGTAAGTTATAGATGGATCCAGGGTCAAGTCTGCTGTTATTACACCATCCAGACCTTGGCTTGGTGGAGGTGTTCCTCCATCATCATCGTCACTACACGAGAATACAGCTAATGACAAAATCATTATTAGAATTAATTTGCTTTTCATTGTTTTCATTGTTAAGAATTTATTTATTAGAATCAGCTTTGTTTAAAATTTATAGGATAAATTAAAGCTAAAATTCACCCCTCTTTTGTATGATAGCACAGTCTCTTCTTGGGTTGCGGAAGAATTACCAAAATCAGAAGCCACATTTTGAAATCGTTCGATTTCTGGGTTTAATAGGTTTCTTCCTGTGAGACCTACGCTTATATGTTCATTAATATCTTTGTTTATGATAAAATCCATTACTACAAAGCCTCTTTCGATGATTTCACCGTTAAAATTAAAGTCCTCTAGATTGTTTGCTGGATTATTTGGGTCTTCACCTTGGAAGATTGGTGAGCCAATGGCGTAAATACGATCTGATGCGTAATTCCCAGCTAGTGTGAATTCAAAGGGGTATTTATTTCCCGTATCTAGGGTCAACGCTAAATTTGTAGTCCAATCTGATGCCCCTTCAAGTCCAATTTCACTATTACCGCCATATTGAAATGTTCTTGGCGAACCATTAACGTTCAAGCCTTCTGAAGCATCTTTTAAATCTTGCTTGTGATCAATATAGGACACATTTCCAGAAAGTTTAAGATTTGGCAAGGAGTCACGCTTTTTAATCACATATACTTTCCCTTCCAATTCAACTCCAAAGATGCGTGCATCACCAGTATTGTAGAATGAAAATACATCGCCACCTCCCACACGAAGCGATCTGTTTATCGCATCATCGATATTCTTATAATAAGCGGTTACAGATAAGAGCTCATCATTAGAAGGAAAGAACTCATATTTCAAATCGATATTAGTATTGGTAGAACGCTCAATAAGTCTATTACCGGCTTCAATTAAACCTTCTGGCGATACGTATTCAAAAGGAGCAATCTCTTTAAACTCAGGAAGCGTTTGGCTTAAGCTACCCGAAAGTCTCAATGCTGATTTGTCATTGAGCTCATATTTTAAATTGAACGATGGATAAAGGTTGTCGTAGGTTAATTCTGTTTCACCCTCACGTCCACCAGGTGCATTATTGACGTCGTAATCCACAAAAATCCTATCGCTCTGGTATCTTAAACCTACCTCCGCGGTCAAATTTCCAAATACGCCTACAAAATCAACGAATCCGCCGTAGGAGGTTAATTCAGCCTCGTATAAATCATCAGGTTGAATATTAACCAACAGATTGCCATTGTCAATATTAGCTTGCGTAAAAGCAGAACTTAAATCGTCTATTGACGTCGGATTAAAAGACCCAATTGGCCCACCTTCTTCAAAGCCTACGAAAGTAGATTTGAAATCTCTTTGCTTGTATCGTCCGTCACCACCTAAGCTTAATCTGTATATGTCATTCTCATCGTCATCGACTTTTATGCTAAAGTCATCTTTTATCCTACCATTAAATTCATTATCCAAAATTTCCTGAGAACTTTTACGCTGTTGAAATCCACCAGTGTTACCAAATTCAATTGGTCGTTCATCTTTTGGTACACCATCTACATTTCTGAAGTTCAATTCGTTTCTGATACGGTTAGGCTCATCTGCCGCCAAACGATTATAACCTATAGCCCAATCTAACTCATTTTTAGCACCTATTTTATGATCACCAATTAATTGTGCAGTAGATAGAAAGGTGTTCTTAATGTTTTGATCCCTCACAAATTGATTACCTGCTATGGAGTTTGGTGTTAATTCGTCAAAGCCTATGGCATCACCACTTCGGCCACCTTCATAAACCTCTTCTCGCACTTTATTTATGGCAAATGCATTGAATTTGAGTTCGTTATTTTCGTTAATTCTATATTGACCAACTAGAAGCCCATTGGTATTGACCGTTCTCTGCCAATATCTGTTATCGCCATCCGGCACAAAATCCCTTGCACCACCTGTAACCTCTAATAAACTAGCGGTAATTCCTCTATCGAAAAATCTAAATAAACCCTCACGGTATTCATTATCTACACTTTGGCCTCCAGCGAACGCAAGTCTAAACTTTCCTTCTTCATCTAAAAAACCACCAACGTTAAAACCAAACGAATAATTTACAGGATTTTGGATGCCGACCGTATTCCAACCTTGTTCAGTCAAGCCATTAGCTAAATCACTATTACTGTAAGGTCTGGAAAATATGCCCAAGGTTATATCGTCATTTAAAGTCGTTGCAACAAAATTATCCGTTACAAACACGGCATTTGTATTAAGACCGTTTGACAGACTTAAACCAAAATCTTTTCGTGCCGTGATATTTTTCGTGGTGATATTTATATTACCAGACGCTTGATCGGTTGAGTTGTATGGTGAAAACGTTTTACTAATAGATACGCTGCTAATAAATCTTGTTGGGAAAAGTTCAAGATTTATATTTTTCTTATCGATGTTATCTGAAGGTATAGGAAGACCGTTTACTGTAGTAGTTAGGTATCTATCCCCCAATCCTCTTACGTAAATTTGACCTGAACCTTCTGATTTGGAAACACCAGATATTTTTGCAGTGGCCGCCGAAGCATCACCAACACCTAATTTTGCAAGTTCAACAGCTCCAATACTCTCTTTAATCTCAACCGCTTTTTTCTGATCTAAAAGCAAAGCAACTTCGCTATCTTTTCTTGCAGTTGTTGTAATCACAACTTCATCCAAAGCACCGGGATTGGCTCCCATGGCCAGATTGATTGAGGTCACTTTGCCAGCTTCAACATTGGCTTCAATCTCTTGGGTTTCGTAACCTACAAAACTAAAAACCAAAGTGTAAGCGCCTGGCTCGAGGTTGTTTATTTCGTAAAGACCGTCAAAGTCTGAAGTTGTGCCTTTGGTGGTTCCTTTTATTAGAATGTTTGCAAATGCAAGTGGTTCGTTGTTGAATTCCTTGTCAGTCAATTTCCCTACAATTGAACCGGTATCCTGGGAAAACGCCTGTAAACAAAATAAGCAGATAAATACTGCTTTGATTATATTCATAGTAGCCTTGTTAATTATTGCTGCAAAGAAACCATGAGTTTGTAAAGTCTCGGTTAATTGTATATTAAACGTAAATGATGAAAATGTTACCTTAACGTTAAGAGAATCGTTAATACTTTCAATATCAAATGCTAATGAAATACCTGCTAAATCTCTATCTTGTGCAACCAAATTTTAATCATGATGGATTGGTTACAACTACTATCCTTAAAGCGCTTCGGCGATAAAAATAAGCGCCTCAGGAAAGAGCAGGATGAGACGCGTTTAGGTTTTGATGTGGATTATGACCGTATCATATTTTCTTCAGAATTTAGGAGCCTGCAAGACAAAACCCAGGTTATTCCACTTTCTAAAACAGATTTCGTTCACACCAGATTGACCCATAGTCTAGAAGTGAGTGTAGTTGGCCGTAGTTTGGGAAGAAAGGTCGGTCAGCGAATTTTAGAAAAATATCCGCATTTAAAAAATACGCACGGCTACACTTTAAATGATTTTGGTGCAATCGTTGCCGCGGCCTCACTTGCGCATGATATTGGCAATCCGCCATTTGGTCATTCTGGTGAAAAAGCTATTGGTGAGTTTTTTAAAATTGGCGAGGGGCAACATTTTGAGAATCAACTCAGCAAGAAGCAGTATCAGGATTTATGTGATTTTGAAGGAAATGCCAATGGCTTTAAAATTCTTAGCAACAATAATGTAAGCCAGGGAGGAGGTCTTCGACTTAGTTATGCCACCTTGGGAGCCTTTATGAAATATCCCAAAGAGTCGTTACCAACGAAGCCTACAACGCACGTTGCAGATAAAAAGTATGGGTTTTTTCAAAGCGAAAAAGAAGGGTTTGAAGATATTGCTTCAGATTTGGGGCTAATTGCAAGAAGTAATGATTCCATAAATTTCTGCAGGCATCCCTTAGCATATTTGGTAGAGGCTGCAGATGATATTTGTTATACCCTTATTGATTTTGAAGATGGTATAAATCTTGGTTTGATTGAAGAGGAATTTGCATTGGAGTACCTGATAAAGCTGGTTAAGGATTCAATAATAACGTCAAATTACAATAAGCTTGAAAAAACAAAAGATAGACTAAGCTATTTAAGAGCTCTGGCCATTAATACTTTAATCAACGAGTGCGTAGACATATTTATGCAGAATGAGACCAGTATTTTAAATGGAGAATTTTCAAAACCTTTAATAGGTTTAAGTAAATATGAAGCTCAAATAAATGATATTATTAAACTAAGTGTTTCTAAT
>JBCCOJ010000154.1:0-7802 GCA_039025415.1 Bacteroidota bacterium
TTATAAAATTTAGAATAATAAGTTCCTTAAAAGTCACGCTCAGTCTATCACAAAACTTAGAATGGCTGAGCCTAGGCAGATAGGTTTAAATAGCATAGAGGCCATGAAAACAACCGACAAACACAACGAACGGATAGCTAAAATGAGCTACGCCTCGGTTTATCCACATTACGTTACAAAAATTGAAAAGAAAGGAAGAACGAAAGCAGAATTACACCAAGTTATAGAATGGCTAACTGGTTTTGATGAACAAGCTCAAAATGAACTAATAAGCGAAAAAGCAACCTTTGAAATTTTCTTTCAAAAAGCAAGACTAAATCCAAATGCCCACTTAATTACCGGTGTTATTTGCGGCTATCGAATTGAAGAAATTGACAATCCACTAACCAGGCAGGTGAGATATCTCGACAAACTGGTCGATGAACTTGCGAAAGGTCGAAAAATGGAGAAGATTTTGAGGTCCTGACGCAAGATGCAGATCTCCATTTACCAGATAGATACATTTACAAATCAAATTTTCAAAGGAAATCCTGCAGCGGTATGCCCTTTAAATTGTTGGATTGATGACCAACTAATGCAGAAAATTGCAGTCGAAAATAATTTATCTGAAACTGCATTTTTTGTAAAAACCCAAAACGGTTATCAAATACGATGGTTCACACCAACGACTGAAGTCGATTTATGCGGTCATGCTACCCTTGCCGCTGCTCATGTTTTGTATCATCATTTAAATTATGATGCTGAACAAATCAATTTCGAATCAAAAAGCGGTATTCTAACCGTAATGATAAATGATGATTTTTATACATTGGGCTTCCCATCTGATAAACTGAAAAAGATTGACCTTAGCCAAGAGCTTATAAAGCCTTTTGAAATTGGACCATTAGAAGCCCATAGAGGTAAAACGGATTACATTTTGGTGTTTGAAAATGAAGCGACCATAAAAGATTTAAGACCAAACCTATTGGAATTATCAAAAATTGATGCAAGAGGCATAATAGTTACAGCAAAAGGCAATCAATGCGACTTTGTAAGTCGGTTTTTTGGTCCACGGGTTGGTGTAGATGAAGACCCGGTCACCGGCTCCGCGCATACCTCATTAATTCCATATTGGTCAAAAATTCTGAACAAAACAGAATTGACTGCTCAACAAGTATCAAAACGCGGTGGTCAATTAAAATGTAAATACAACGGCGAAAGAGTTGAAATATCAGGTCAAGCAGTTACCTTTCTAAAAGGAACGATTAATTTGGAGAGCGCAAAATATTAGACATAACATCAAACGACCATACCAAAGGTAAAACCAATGTTAATGACCCACTAACCGAACTTACCAAAAGACATAAAACTTGGTAGCATAATAAATCTCAAGACATGAAAAATACAATACTTTTTATTTTGGTATGCTTAATTGCATTGCCTATTTTAAGTCAAACGCCAGAAGAGAATATTGAAAAATTTGGCATTGAACTTCCTGAGGTCAAAAAACCCGGTGGCATCTATGTTAATTGGCGAAAAGCTGGAAATATGCTCTATATCGCTGGCATGAGTTGTCGCTGTGAACTGAAAGGAAAGATTGGAAAGGATTTAAGCCTGGAGCAAGGTCAAGAGGCAGCACGTCTAACTGCTATTAATATTCTTGCCATCATCAAACAGGCAACAGGCGACCTAAGTAAGGTGAAACAATTCGTTCGAGTTGAGGGTATGGTCAGTTCGGCGACCGATTTCTACGACCAACCTAAAGTTATCAATGCATTTTCAGGACTTATGAGAGATGTATTTGGAGAAAAAGGAATGCACACCAGAGCAGCAATCGGTCAGGCGGTCTTGCCCGGCAATACACCGGTTGAAATAGTGGTTACGTTGGAGTTGGTTGATGAAGGTTAAAATTAATTGTATCCTCTTGTGTTGTTGTCATAATAAATAGCGAAGTAAACAAACTGAAATTGAATGTTAAAAGTTGAAAAAATCTTATGGGCACTAATTATTCTAATAATGATTATTAGATTATTGACACCATTACCATTTTCATCATTAATTCTTACCCTCTCATGCCTGTTGCTTTCCCTACTCTATTTTCGATTTGGTTTTGCGATTTTAAATAATGTGAAGTTTAAGAATATTTTCAAGAAAAGTAGTGAGAGAAAGTTAAGCAACTTACGCGTTCTGGGTACTGTCTTCACTGGCTTTCTACTATCGCTTTTGGTAATCTACATGCTATTCAAATTTCAAAGATGGCCTTATGGAGATTATGGTTTATTAGTTTGCTTAAGCGGGCTATCAATCATTGCGGTTGTATGTGTTGTTAAATTTGCCATTAATAAAGATGGTTTTTATAAAACTCTGCTACTAAGATTAATTCTAATTGGTACTTTTGGGTTAATTCTTTTTCTTACTTCGGAAGAAAAACTGCTGGAAGTAAAATTTAGGCACAATCCAGAATACGTTGAAATCGAGAAGCAATTAATAAAAGACCCAGAAAATACTGAGTTACGGGAAAAATCGATTAATGCAAGACGAAAAGAAAATTAATCTCAAATCGGTTTTCTCTATCCTGCTTCTAATACTGGCAGGTGAAGCCGTTTTTATATTACCGTTTGTTCTTCAACGCATTTTTAGGCCCACATTTCTGGAAACTTTTGCTATTAACAATACCCAAATTGGAAGTTGTTTTTCTGTTTATGGCATTGTTGCTTTAATTTCTTATTTATTGGGCGGACCCTTGGCCGATAAATTCAAACCAAACCTGTTAATGGCCGTAGCCTTAATTTTAACTGGTTTTGGTGGGTTCTACCTCTCCACTTACCCATCAATTTTGAATTTACACCTCCTTTATGGCTTTTGGGGATTCACCACCATATTTTTATTCTGGGCGGCAATGATTAAGGCAACCCGTATTTGGGGCGGCCAAAATGCTCAGGGCATGGCTTTTGGACTTCTAGATGGTGGCCGTGGATTGGTGGCGGCTTTGTTTGGTTCGGCCGGGGTTTTTGTTTTTGCATACTTTCTCACCGAAAAGATTGATGTAACCACACTTGAGGAAAAAAGAATAGCTTTCAAACAAGTCATCAATTATTCATCGGTCGCAGTTTGCCTAGTTGGAGTGTTGGTTTTTTTGTTTTTAAGAAACTTAAATACCAATTCATCGGATAACACTGGAGAAGATGAATTAAGTTCGAATAAACCCCAAAACCAAAGATTGAAATTATCAGATTTTAAATCCGTTATTAAGTACCGAAGTGTTTGGTTGTTGATGATTATTATCATGTGCGCCTATTTCAGTTACAAAATGACCGATGTTTTCAGTTTATATGCAAATCAAGTCATGTTATTCGATGAAGTGGAATCTGCCAAAATTGGAACGTATCTGCTTTATCTTAGACCACTTTTTGGAATAATTATAGGTCTACTGGCCGATAGAACACGAGCTTCATTGTGGCTTATCATTGGTTTTTCACTTATTCTAGTTATAAGTATACTATTTTCCTTAGGTGTTATTGAAAGTAATTTGATTCTGTTATTTGGGACATCCATTGCCATTATGGCGCTTGGAGTTTACTCTTTAAGAACCTTATACTTCGCGGTTTTGGAAGAGTCTAAAATTCCTTTAGCCGTTACGGGTACTGCAATAGGCGTAATTTCGGTAGTGGGCTATACACCCGATATTTTTTCTGGGCCGCTTATTGGTTATTTTTTAGACACTAATCCCGGTGCATTGGGTTTACAACATTCTTTTGGCTTGATGGCTGGCTTTGCTTTAGTTGGTTTATTTACCTCTATTTATTTAATGCGATATAATGCGAGAAACTAAAATCTTAATTGACAGTTTCTTCTATTAAACCAATACCAAAAAAATCTAAAACTGGCAGTCTTCTTGTGTTTCGAAGTAGTATCAATCATTTATATGTCCTCGGATTTTAGGTATTGTCATCAATTCAGTTTGCCTTCCATTCACATATCGAAAGCCATCCTCGCCATAAAACCCTGCCTCTTCTAGCATAATTCTTATATCGCGGTTCCATTCTGGAATATTGACCGTTGTATTTAATTCTATAGCATAAACCGTATTTGGATAAAGTGGGTAATCTCCTGAACCCTTAACGCCTTGCTGAGCATCCCACATGCCAATGGTCGGGCCTGCCGAATGACCATAAAGCCCCAAAGGATGGGTATAAATTGAAGGTCGAAAACCTTTTTTCTTCGCCTCATTTAATGATTTTAGCAGTATTTCATTTCCCGTACTTCCCGTTTTAAAGTTAGAGGTCAAAATATCCTGAAGTTGATTTCCTTTATTAAAGGCATCTGCCAAAAACTTTGGAGGTTCAGTCTCATTTGGTTTTAGCATATAGGCAATTTGCTGGCAATCGGTATTTAAACGTAGATAGGTAATGCCAACATCACAATGCACTAAATCGCCAGGTAGAATAATTTCCTGAGTTGGACCATCTGAAAAAGAATACAATTGCCCTGTCTTGTTTTTTTCTGAGCGTTGCACATCCACTATGGGATGAAACCATGTTTTTAAGCCCAATTCGCTTATTTTCTGCCGCATCCACCACTTTACATCTGTGGTGGTTGTTATCCCCGCGGTAATCACTTTTTCTGAAAAAGCCTCAGTTATAATATCACGGGTAATATCAACCAACTGATTGTAAATCAACATCTCTTTTTCGGTTCTAGTTTCAATCCAAGCTATTGCTAATTTTTCTGCGGAAACTACCTTTGATTTGAATTTTTTAGGCAATACAGCCATGAATTCGTCGTAGTCTGTTTTGTCTAAACCATCGGCAATATTAAAATGCTCTGAAAAATTAAGCCCGATATGTCTTGGATTACGCTCCTCAATAATCTCTACAAGGCGTTGCCATTGATTTGGCTGTTTTTCCTTATCCCAGGCAGAAACTATGTTATCCCCAAAATTATATCTAGCAACGGCTAACTTTTCAAACTTGTTTTGTGCCTTATTTCTATAAAACACTAAGATGGTCCTTCGTCTTGCATTTAACCAGGTTGCAGGAAGCATCGTCTTTAAGACGGGGTCTTCATTATATTCTCTGGAAATTAGAATCCACATATCAACTTGAGCGTTATCCATCAACTTTGGCAACAAATCGTTGAATCTTTCAGCTAAAATTTCATCAATGACTTCGGCTTGCTTTTTAACCGAAAGTATCTGTTGTCCCTGTATTTGAAAGGTCAACAACAACATTATTAGATAGCGCATCTTCGTGTTTTTAATATTTCCGATTAAAACTACGGAAAAAACAACTTGAATAAAAAAGCGACCAAAATTTGGTCGCTGTTATTAGATTCTAAATTTTATTTCAAATACTTTGATAAGATTCCACTAGTCTTATGAATTCAGCCCTATATCCATCAACATCATTGGCTCGTCCTGATTTGGCAAGTTCAATAATCTGCTCATAAGTCGCTTTATTATGGTATTTTGAATTCTTTATCTTCATCCCAAATAACGCCACCGAAGCCGCAAATTTCATGTCAGTGGTAGCAACCTGTAATTCGTCCTTTTGAACCTTAACCAGCTCTACACTTTTAGAACCGTCTGGTTTTTTATATCTAAATTTAACCGTAAACAATTCATCATTGAAGTCTTTTGTTTGCTCTAACTTTGTATATTTTAAATCTGGTACATCATTTAGATAATCTATTTCTATACCCTTTGGAATAATCTCATACAAAGCTGTGACTGTATGACCACTTCCCAGTTCTCCAGCATCTTTGGTATCATCAACAAAATCCTCTGCTGCCAAAAGCCTGTTTTCATATCCAATTAAACGATAACCTGCGACCTTGTTAGGATTGAATTCAACTTGGATTTTTACATCTTTGGCAATTGTAAAGAGCGTGCCGCCAAATTCCTTTCCAAACACTTTTTGTGCTTCTTGCATATTGTCGATATAGGCGTGATTTCCATTACCCTTGTCGGCAAGCGTCTCTAATTTCGAATCTTTATAATTACCGTAGCCAAATCCCAATACTGATAGAAATACACCAGATTTTCTTTTTTTCTCAATTAGCTTTTGCATTGCACTATCGCTAGATGCACCAACATTAAAATCTCCGACTGTGGCCAAAATAACGCGGTTATTCCCATTTTTCTTAAAATTTTTCTGTGCCAAATCGTAAGCCAGCTCAATACCAGCTCCTCCAGCGGTTGAACCACCTGCCTGTAGATTATTTAATGCAGATAAAATTTTCTCCTTCTTATCACCCGAGGTAGGGGTTAAAACCACACCTGCCGCACCGGCATAAACCACGATAGAAACCTTATCTTTTTCTCTTAGTTGACCTACCAATAGTTTAAATGCTTTTTTAAGCAAACGGAGCTTATTGGGAGCATCCATCGACCCTGAAACATCAATGAGAAAGGTCAAATTTGACGCTGGTAGTGCATCATGGTTGTAGGTTTTACCCTGTAAACCGATTCTAACTAATTTAGTTTTCTCATGCCAAGGGGTACTAACAACTTCGGTGTTTATGGAAAATGGATGCTCATCTGTAGGTTGGGGATAATCATAACTAAAATAGTTAACCATTTCCTCTATTTTGACCGCGTTTTTGGGAATAGTTTGCCCATTATTAATCATACGTCTAATATTACTGTAGGCCGCTTTGTCAACATCAATGGAAAAAGTAGATAAGGGAGCCAAATGACTGCGCTTAAATGTATTTTCTTGAATTTGCTCATAAGATTCGTTAAGAAAGGCGTTGATTTGGCTGAAATCTGTGTTGTTTTTTCTCCCTTTAGTTCTAATACAAACCACCCCCATTGCGCCATTATAACCGTATAGGGCACTTCCTTGATCAGGATTAAGAATCTCAATGTGCTTGACCTTTTTAGTTTTAATCTTTCTAAAATCTTCTTCGGAAACTACATTACCATTTACAATAAACATTGGCTTACTGGCATCAATAGTGGTGTTGCCTCTTAGATTTACAGATTGACTATATTGTTGGTTTCGAGAATTTCTATTGCTGGTATTGTTGACGTAATGATTGGCAAGAGTTGAAGAAATAGTTTGTGGAGGCCTAGTGTAGTTACCGTTAACTCCTGCTGCGTAACCAGATATTACCACCTCCTCTAGATGAGCTGTATCCTCCTCTAAAGCCACGTCGATTTCGGTTTTATCGCCGACCTTTAAAGTTCTAGTTATGCAACCTATGTAAGAGAATACAAGCGACTGGCCTTTTTTGGCAATTATGCTATACTTTCCATCGAAATCAGTTTGGGTACCAATGGTGGTGTTTTTTACCAGAACAGTAACTCCTGGCAGAGGTAGGCCATCATTGCTGGAGGTTACAACCCCATGTACTGCCTTATCCTGTGCTTGTGCTAAAATCCCAACAAGAAGAAGTGCGATTACAAATATGATTTTTCTTGCGGGTTGCGTCTGATGACCCTTTTCATAAAAGCCAACAAATCTAGATGCCGTCTTTGTCGTGTGTAATGAAGAATTGTGAAATTGTTTCATGATGGTTTGATTTTAAGTTTAATCCAAACTTAAATTCAATCCAATTCACCTGAAACCAATAATGAGTTAAGGGTAGGTATGAATTAGGGAACTACCCCATTACCTTATTGTATGTTTTTTGACGTTGCACCTTCCGAGTCTCAGTTTCGATAAACTGTGGTGTATTGTAGATTTTTTTAGGGACTTCAAATTTTTCCAAACCGGAAAAAACGGAATCTTCCAACGTATTATCGTCAGCCTCTATTATTAGAATTACTTTTTGCCCTAAGTCTTTATCATTTTCCGAAGAAATGAAAAATCGATTTTGAA
>JBCCOJ010000155.1:0-7781 GCA_039025415.1 Bacteroidota bacterium
CAGGATGCTGAAACCGAAACACGGCAATCTGATTGCGCGTTTTATATTGCCAATTGCGCTATAAGGTTAAATCAGCAAAATGCTGATGATTTAGTGGAAAATTTTGTTGCCGACTATCCAACAAGCACTAAAAGAAATACCGCTTTCTTGGATGTGGCCAATTACTATTTTTCCAACGGTAAATATGCCTATGCCAGAAAATGGTTTGAAAAAGTTGATGAGAAAAGCGTATCGCCTTCTGAAAGAGATAAATTCAATTTTAATTACGGTTATAGTCTTTATGAAACACAAGATAAACCAGAAGCTCAAAAGTATTTGAATAGAGTTATAACATCTGATATCTATGGGGCTCAAGCCAAATACTACATAGGTTATATGGCTTACGAAGGCGATGATTACGATACAGCCAACACCTACTTTGAGCAAGTTGCAGATAGAGAAAAGTACAAAGACAAACTGTCTTATTATCAAGCCGATTTGAACTTTAAAATTGGCAAGTTTGAAGAGGCCATACAATTGGCCAAAGCACAAATGCCAAAGGCGAGTGCAACAGAACAATCTGAATTGTCCAAGATAATTGGCGAGAGTTATTTTAACCTGGAAAAGTATAAAGAGGCAATACCATATCTAACTGCTTACGAAGGGAAACAAGGAAAGTGGAACAATACTGATTACTATCAATTAGGTTACGCCCACTACAAGCAAAGTGATTTTGAAAAAGCTATTTCAGAATTCAATAAGATTATTGATGGTGATAACGCAGTTGCACAAAATGCCTATTATCATCTCGGGGAAAGTTATATCAACCTCGAAAAGAAACAAGAAGCACTTAACGCCTTTCGAAATGCATCCCAAATGGATTATGACCTCAAGATTCAGGAGGACGCTTGGTTAAATTATGCGAAAATCAGTTACGAAATTGGTAATCCGTATCAGTCAGTGCCACAGGTATTAAGTGATTACCTTGATAAATATCCTAAAACAAATTATCGCGATGAGATTGAATCCTTGTTGATCGATTCCTACATCACTTCCAAAAATTATAAAGAGGCCCTAAAACTTCTTGAAGGGAAATCAGGTTTTGAAAATAGGGTGGCCTACCAAAAGGTGGCATTTTTTAGAGGGATTGAACTTTATAATGATAGCGAATACCAGGAGGCAAGAACATTATTTGAAAAGTCTGTAAAAGAGTCCAAAGTACCTTTATTTACAACTAGGGCCATTTTTTGGCAAGCCGAAGCGGACTACATTCTCAATAATTTTGAGGAGGCATTAATTGGTTACAAGCAATTTTTGCAAGAGGATGTTTCCGAAGAAACAGAAGAGTATAAAAACATCAACTATAATCTGGGCTATACCTATTTCAAAATGAAAAACTATGACCAGGCTACAGGTTATTTTGAGGCCTTTATAAATGACAACAAAGAAGATAAACTTCGAATTAACGACGCCCTTCTCAGATTGGGAGACGGTCATTTTGTATCGAGTAACTACAATAGCGCAATTGCTTCCTATCAAAAGGCGATAGCAATCAATGAGATTGAGAGCGATTATGCAACGTTTCAAAAAGCTATGAGCTATGGCTATATAGGAAAGGGCGACATCAAGATGACACAATTAAGAGCATTTATAGACAAATATCCAAAATCTGGACTACGTGATGATGCCATGTATGAGTTGGCAAATAGTTATGTAAAATCGATGCAAACGGACAAAGCAATGACCATGTACAATAGATTGATTTCAGATTATCCAAAAAGTATGTTCATATCGAAGGCGCTGTTAAGGCAAGGATTATCCTATTATAATTCTAATAATAATGATGTTGCCCTGAACAAGTTCAAGACCATTGCGAAGAATTATCCAAGTTCTCCCGAAGCCAATCAGGCAGTAGCAACGTCACGACTGATTTATATTGATTTAGGTCGCGTTGATGACTATGCCAGATGGGTAAAAACATTGGATTTCGTTGAAGTAACCAATGTTGATCTGGACAATACGGCATATCTCGCTGCCGAAAAACAGTATTTAGATACCAATACAGATGAAGCAATCAAACAGTTCAATAAGTATTTAAACAACTTTCCAAATGGCATCCATGCATTGCAGTCCCATTACTATTTGGCTGAAATGTATGCCATGAAAGACTTAACCGAAAACGCAAAGCCCCATTTTAAATACGTAACTGAAGCCCCTAAGAATGAATTTACTGAACAATCCATTGTTAAGCTTTCTGAAATCTATTTAAACGATTCTAAATGGGATGAAGCGATTCCACTTTTAAGGCGGTTGGAAAGTGAAGCCGACTATCCACAAAATAAAATATACGCCCAATCAAACTTAATGAATGCTTATTATCAAAAAGATAATTACACAGAGGCTGTGGATTACGCCGAAAAGACACTTAAAAATTCGAAGATTGATAATAAGCTTCAAAGTGATGCACAACTTATTATCGCCCGTTCAGCTATAAAAACTGATAATGAAGTTAAGGCGAAGCAGGCGTATTTAGAATTGGGGAAAATTGCAACAGGTGCTTTGGCAGCAGAATCTTTATATTTTAAGGCTTACTTTGAAAATCAGGAAAGGAATTTTGAGGCTTCAAACAGTATAATCCAGAAGTTGGCAAAAGACTACAGCAGTTACAAATATTACAGCGCAAAAGGATTGGTGCTTATGGCTAAGAATTTTTACGCTCTTGAGGATGCTTTTCAAGCCACTTATATTTTGGAAAGCGTTATTGGTAATTTTTCAGAATTTGTAGATGTAGTGAGTGAAGCCCAAACCGAATTAGATAAGATTAAGGCAGAGCAAGCCAAGACAAATTCGTCTATTGATAATCAAAATGACTAGCATTCAATTTACTTATTAAAATAATTTCAAGATTGAACCAAGTATTTAGAACCTTGTACAATTACAAAGTATGCCAGTAAAACTTAAATATTATCTGTTCCTCATTTGTTTAAGCAATTGTTTGTTTATGGTAGGTCAAGACAGGAAAAAAGACACGATAGATACAGATGTCGTAAATGTTGTAAAACCTTATACCCCTACAATTTCAGATGCGTTTAAAATAAAGGAAACGCCAAGTTTGAAGGATTCTTCTGCTCTAGAAAAAAAGCCGATTAAATATAACATCTTTTCCATCCCAGTTGCTTCAACCTTTATCCCTGCTAAGGGGAAGGCAGCCACGGTTGACAAAGAAAAACCTGTAAAACTGTACGATAATTATGCGTCATTAGGTGTGGGTTCTTACGCAACAATTTTAGGCGAAGTGTATCTTAATCACGAGTTGAGTCGGGATGAACGCATTGGAGGGTATTTAAGCCACCACTCCTCGAGAGGCGATGTTGAAGGTGTTACTTTTGATAACAACTTTTCTGAGACAGGATTGAACGCCCATTACACAAATAATCAGGGTGATTTTACGTGGAAATTAGAAGGCGGTTTCAATCTTCAAACCTTTAATTGGTACGGTGTGCCAGACCAAAGTATAAACACTTTTGACGTTGACCAAAGTTACCACACCATTAATTTTGGTGGAAATATCAATTTTGAAGATTCAATTATAGAAGAAGGAAGCGTTTTATACCGTCGCTTTGGGGATGCAAGAAATTCAGGTGAGAATAGATTTGTTCTTAACTCTGCCATTGCAGTGCCAATAAAAGATGAGACCATAACTACTGAATTTGAGATTGATTACATCAGCGGTTCATTTGAGCATAATTACTTATCTGAAACTGGTATTGATTATGGAAATATTAATTTCTCCTTGTCGCCAAGTTACCAAATTATTGAGGAAGACCTAACCCTTAATCTTGGTGTGACATTTACATATCTCAACGCGATTGAAGGCGGGGGCAATGAATTCTACATTTATCCAAATATCACGGCAAGTTATCGTCTTGTGGATGAAATCATGATTGCTTTTGGAGGTATTGAGGGCGGATTGATTCAGAATTCCTATCACGATTTTGTGCAGATAAATCCGTTTGTTTCTCCTACATTATTTATTCTCCCGACCGATAGGGTTTATGATATTTCGGCGGGGTTAAAGGGCAAGCTATCAAACAGTATGGCCTACAGCGTGAGTGGTCACTATCAATCTGATAACAATAGAGCACTATTCAAGGCAAATCCAGCTTTGGATACCAATCCAAAGAATTATCAGTTTGGCAATAGTTTTGGGGTGGTTTATGATGACATTTCAACATTTTCCATAGCGGGAGAATTAAATGTTGATTTCAATCGAAATTTTAAGTTGGGATTAAAAGCACAGTATTTTACCTATAGTACAGATGTGGAAGCCGAAGCTTGGAACTTGCCAGATATTGAGGCGTCTGCATTTTTAGATTACCAAATTGATGAGCATTGGTTTGCTGGAGCAAGTGTGTTTTTCGTTGGTGAGCGCAAGGATGAATTAAGCTTTGATGAAAATCTTATTGAAACCACAAACACACCAATGACGTTCTCAATAAACAGCTTTGTAGATGCTAATGCGCATGTAGGTTATAAAATCAATGACCGTCTATCAGCATTTATAAAAGGAAATAATCTTGGTGCCCAAAATTATAATCGCTGGCTAAATTATCCGGTGCAGGGTATTCAGTTTTTGGCTGGGGCTACTTATCAATTTGATTTTTGAGGAAAAAGTTCGGACACTGTATTCGTTAATTTTCGAGACTAATAAAAGATTTTCTGCAGATGTTCAAAGAGACTCATGACGAAGATTGTTAACATTTTCTTAACACACAACACTGCTCTTGCAATTTGTTAAAGCCTATCATTGCCAAAAATTTAATTTATATGAAACTTAACACAAATCTTATTTTTTTATTCCTGATTTTGACCAGCATATTCTCATGTAGTGATGATGGTGGCGAAAATGTAGATACGAGTCCATCCTTCTCTTATAATTTAGATGGAGATACAATTACTTTAACAACATTTTCAGCGTTCGTTTTTAATGGAAATATTGGAATAACAGGTCAAGATGTAGACGGTAATAATACAATTTCAATTGGCCTTGCGGCTGACTCGGAGGGCACATTCGCAATTACAACAGATCCGAATAATACTAGTCCAATACCAGCATTGGCTTATATACCAATGGGTACTTCATCTCTAGGAGCATTTGTTGCAGATCCCAATCAGTCTGGTAGTGGAACATTGACGATTTCAAATGTAGATACCGCAAATGAAACGATATCTGGAACATTTAGTTTTACAGGTTCAAATAATTTATCTTCCGTCAGTTTTGAAATAGAAAATGGGATTTTCAATAATATACCATATAGCACCGATTTACCAAATGATTTTTCAGGTGGTACGGCGAATTTTGATTTAGATGGTCAAAGTTTTGACCCTACGAGTGTAAATGTAAGTAGAATAGAGTTTGTTACCGAGGATAATATTAGTATTGTTCTTAATAAGCCTAATTCATCAGCATATACCATATTTTTTCCAACCGATTCTCCCACTGGCACTTTTAATGTAGGTGGATTTACATCTTATCGAATTACGACAACTCTTCCTGGAAACAACATCCTTTTCCCATCGAGTGGTACAATAACTATCACTGAGAATGACTTAGAAAACAGAGAAGTTAGGGGAACGTTTGAAGCAGTTTTAGAAGGTGGAGGGGTAGTACAAAATATTACGAATGGAGAATTCGATATTGTTTATGAAGAGTAGTTTCTAGGAAAGACCCATATTATTTATCAGAGCCCTAGTCAAACTAGGGCTTAATTATTTTCGCCAAATAATCAAAATGCTCACCGTCAACAATTTTATCACATTTAAGATTGACCTTTTCACATTCCTTCTGTAGTGTTTCAAAACCAAGATAGAGCCATTTAATAGGTGTTTCAGCTTCACCCTTATAGCTTAAATAATAGTCGAGTTCACCGTAATAATTCGCATTGGTGTCAATCCATAAACCACCATCGTCATCTTGGTACATATATTTAAGGTCTGAAGAATCGATAAGAATCTGTCCGTTTGGGTTTAATATGTTCTTCAAATGTTCTACATATATTTGGACTTTTTCAAGTTCTTGAAAAATACCAGTACCATTCATCAATAGCATTATTGTATCGTATTTTCCAGTGGTATCTAAAATATCTTGAAGAGAAATGTTGTTTATGCCTCTACGTTTGGCGACCTCCACTGCACCTTTTGAGGTATCAATTGCGTGTACACTTAATCCTTTATTCTGTAGATAAAGACTATGGCTTCCACTGCCACACCCTACATCTAAAACCTTACCATGCGCTAAATCCAAGGCGTTTTGCTCAAGTTTAGGCATTTCAGGGTAAGTTCTAAAAAGATAGGGTAGTGGTAGAACATCCTCATCTGAAATACTGGTTGAGGTCTTTATATCTTCGGTATAATTGTTGTTATAAAAATCGAGTAAGGCTTTTCCAAATAAGTCTTTCATACGTATTTTCCGCGAAAGCGAAAATTTGAGTCAATCAATTAATTAAAGTTTATTGAAAGTAAAGTCGTTTAGAAACTCTACTTTAAATCACAATTGAAATTAAGTATTTTTATAGTATTAAAAAACATCAGTATTGCCAATTTCCCCACAAATAGAAGAGCTACCACATAAGGCTAAAGTTAAGAATAAGCAAAACAAACAGTTCTTTACAAAACTTAGGAAAAAGCCGCCAAAGCAGTTAGACTATCTGATGCAGGAGTTACACGACAATGAATTTGAACGAACTGATTGCCTAGAATGCGCAAACTGTTGTAAAACGACAGGTCCATTATTTACTGACAAGGATATTGAACGCATTTCTAAATTCTTTAAAATGAAGCCCCAGCAATTTGTAGCAACATATTTGCGAATTGATGAAGATAATGACCATGTTCTAAAGTCTGTGCCTTGTACATTTTTAGGAGCTGATAATTATTGTTCAATTTACGAAGTGAGACCTAAGGCATGTAGGGAGTTTCCTCACACCAACAGAAAGAAGTTCCACCAGATTTCAAATCTTACATTAAAGAATGTTGAAATTTGCCCAGCGGTTTACAATATTGTCGAGGAAATGAAAAAGCGAATACCAATTTAATTGAAATTATGAAAAAGCGAATATTGATTTTGATGAGTTGTTTTTGTGTTGTCCTTTCCTCTTTTGCCCAAGAGTGGATGACTTCACTTAGTGCGGCAAAACGATTGGCGATGGTTCAAAATAAAATGATTTTGATGATGTGGGAAGGCTCAATGAATTACCCCTTGCCGGTTTTAATTACTGATGAGAGGGGCAAAAACTACTACATAAGGAATCTATTTGAAAGTGTACCGGCAAATGAATTTATCTGGGAATATTTCGTGCCTGTTAGTTTAAGCGAGAATAATTATGATGATATGTACAATGCGCTTAAGGGTAATCGAAATCAGGCTTATTTAGATAAGTTTAATGATGACTCAATCAAGGTTTTGGATGCAGCCGGAAATATTCTTAACGTAGGTTTTACGCCATGGTCGATATTAAACTTATCTGATTTCACTAAAAAATATGGTCTTGACACGTCATTCATTAGTGCAGAATTAAAAAACTACAATAAGGAAAAGGATTTCTACAGTGCTTATTTTTTGGCATCAAGATACTTGGACTATGCAGTGCTGACCAATAAATCAATACGTCAAAAGGTTATTGATCTTTCTGAAATTTACATGGAAGAAGCTCGAAAACTATTGGAAACATCAAATTTAGAGGATTCTGCCGTATTGGCCCAAAGAACCGAACTTCTAGAATTATATGCTAACCTGATTAAAA
>JBCCOJ010000156.1:0-7753 GCA_039025415.1 Bacteroidota bacterium
AAATCTCACATAAGAAAAAACCAAACCTCCAAGAAATCTAGGTAATAAGATTATTGGTGAAAACAGAAACAGTTCAAAGGTCAATTGATAATTTTTTAGGTGCAGAAAACTGAATACTAAAAGCGAGGAATAGAAAATCAATTTTCGATTGGACCTCCAGAAAGATTTCAAGCGCTGCAAATTAATTTTAGATAAGCTGCTCAATATCAAAACGCCAACCAAAAGTGAAGAGAACCCTGAATACAACCAATTTAACTCAATAAGCACCTTGCACAAAATAAAACTAAAACCAATTGAACCGATACATATCCCCCATTTTGAAACGCGAAGCGGTAGTCGAAACGCCAATTCTTCCACAATAGGAGCAAAAACCGATGTAAATAATAATGTCTCTATTTTTGAAAGGTTATCGAAACCTATTCTATTTAAATTAACCGGTTTAGTGAACACACCTAAATAATCCAAGGCATATACCAAACCAATTGATAATGCCTTGAAAGTAATAAGTATGAATATCATTTTAAGGACGAAAATCGATTTACCAATCCAATTCCCGTTCATCCTTTTGACCGAACCATTTTTAAGAAGCTTTAGTATACCATATAGCTCGTTCAATAATTAGAATTTAGCCGTTACTATTAAATTTAAAAAATTATAATTTTTGTCTATTATCATCAGACTGGGTGTCAATCAAAACATTAAAGGGATCAACTCCAACTTCTGTTGGCTTTTCATCAACAATCAATGAAATTTTATTATTTATTTGGTTGACCTTATGTTTTTTCAAATACAGAACTTTTTCCTTAGTATTTCCATCAATTGTTTCCTCTGAGAATATTCCAATATCAACATAATCAGCTAAGGGAAGTGATAGTACCGGGCTCTTCTTACCTTCGGCTAAGTAGGTAATACTGTCCCTGCCCTTTTCAGAATAGAATGCTTTTCCTTTTTCGTCGTTTCTATACTTGCTTACTTGAAACTCAATATCCACTTGATATTTTCCGTTTTCCAGTTCTTTGGTCGATACGTCTGTAATTCGATTATCGTACAGCGTTATAGTCTCGTACATATCGGTTATCAAATATTGAAGGCTGTCTGGCGTTACCTCCTTAATGTAATTGACCATATCGATAGACGTGGTATAAGGTGGCCCCTGAAATTTCACCTTTTCAACGTAACGCTTTAGCGCATTGTTCAACTTTTTCTCACCAATGTAATCACTCATGGCATAAAATACCAAGGATCCCTTTTGGTAATGGATGTAACCTTGGCCATCGTTGTACATTAGTGGCTTTTCGCGCTTGCGCTCAAATGTCCTACCGAATAAATAATCGTCTAAGGCCTTCTTTAAAAATTTTCGCATTTGCGATTTACCTTTTTCTTTTTCAAGGACCTTAAGTGATACATATTCAGCGAGACTTTCAGAAAGCATGGTGGCTCCCAAAACATCAGCACCAATTACCTGGTGAGCCCACCATTGATGCGCTACCTCATGAACCGTTATGGCATATGGATAATCAATACCACCTTCATCACTCTCGTCTACTTGAGCTATAAAACCCGCGTCTCCGGCAAATGGTATGGTATTGGGAAAAGACTGCGCAAAACTACCACTTGGAAATTCAACAATTCTTATTTGACGGTGTTGATATGGGCTGAAATTTTCAGTGTTGTACTCCAGAGAAGCCATTAAGCCTTTCATCATGCGTTCAAGATTGTATTCATGCCCTTTATGGTAATAAATCTCAAGATTTACATCGTTCCAAGTATCTCTTTTAACCTCGTATTCAGCAGAATTGAATGCATAAAAATGCAATATCTTACTATCCATTTTATAGTTGAAATATCTGCGGCCATCTTCAGTCCATTCTTTCTGAAGATAGCCAGGTGCTATGGCTATTTGGTCTTCCGAGGTACTTACTGTTGCCTCAAAATCAACCCAGTCACTATCTCTAGATATGTAGGTGTTACCCAATGCCGTTGAGTCAGTAGGTTTAGGCTTTAACTCATTAGGGGGTAAATCATACTTTTCACGTACTTTATCATCTGTTAATTCACCACCATTATAACCAAGACTAGGGAATAATTGAAAGTTGTTAATAAACGTACCATTGCTCCTAATCGGTGAGTAGGTTTTAAAAAGTGTATTTGGCTTATTTTCAACCTTAAAGTTCAACCTAAGCGAGTCTCCTGGTAATAAAGGCTGTTTTAGCTTATAAATATCGAAGTTGAATACGGTGTCTTCTGAAACCAAGGTGTTTGACTTATCGAACTCGAACTCACTCTTATAATCGTTATGGTTTAAAAATATACTGTCTATAGCTTCTTCTGTTTTATTTACCATGAAATAGGTACCAGAGGATTTGAAATCTTGACGCTTCGGAAAAATATCCAGATTGACATTTACAGCAACTATTCTCGGTTGAGCATAGTCTTCATATTTTTTATAGGTTTTTTCCCATTCAACCGTTAATTTTTCTCGCTCCTTAGACGAAAAACTTTCGTTTTCTTTATTGGTTTCTGAGTAAATTTTGAATCCAAGGGATAAAAACGCCAGAAGTAATACCGAAGTAGTAATCGCAATTGGGGTAGTAAATCTTGATTTTGCAATTTTAAGTCGCTCTCCAAAACCATGAGGAATTCCCCTTACCCAAAATAATGCTGAAACTATAAGCAGTAAAAGTCCGGCCAAAAACCAATACCCTTTGTAAAGAAGATATCGGTCAAGGGAATTTCCATAGCCATTCATATCATTATAGCTAAAGCCAGGCCCTTCATTATATTTAAAAATCGATTGTTCAATACCTGCCAGCGATAGAAAAGGGATTCCGATTGAAAGTACAATCAGGACGAAAAGACCTAAGTATGGATTTCTGATTAGGGTTTGCACCATCAATGCCAAAAATGCCCAAATCATATAGTTAATCAGTCTTAGCCCAAATAATTCTTTAATATAAAGACCAATTTCATATTGATAGTAGCCTTGATAAGTTTGAAATAAAATACCGGCAACCATAACAACTAAAAGCAATAATAACTGCATTTTAATTATGGCAATAAATTTTGATAAGAATAATGACCAGTTGGGTATTGGCGTTACATCAATAA
Organism: Bacteroidota bacterium; assembly: GCA_039025415.1. GTDB lineage: Bacteria > Bacteroidota > Bacteroidia > Flavobacteriales > Flavobacteriaceae > Psychroserpens. The sequence continues at coordinate 3,109 of JBCCOJ010000156.1, forward strand.
TACCGTCCATACGCGCAGTCTTACTGCGGTTTACCAACATACCAGCATATAAGAATGTACAGATATTTATTGCTATTACAAATGCACTACCGCCTTCCAACATACGCCAGGTTTTTGGATAGGTTGGTGTTGAAAATGGATTACTAAAATCTGAAAGTGCAATTAAGACAATAATAAGACCTACAAGCACGATACTAATAAATGGCCAACTCTTTACGATATATTTAAAATCTGTCTTAGCGAGTTTCCAGGTCGTTTTTAAGTTATGAGCAAAGGAGTAATCAAAATTCACTTTTGGAAGATTGATTCTCGTTATACCACCAAAGTTTCGTTTTACCGCTCGCTCTGAATCCCTTTTCTTGAAAATAGACAAGGAAATCGGATTTTGACTAAAGCTAAAAAACCAATAGACCGCAGCAAATATCAAACTTGAAATTCCCAACCAAATCAAACGATTATAAAGAATGACCTCTTTAATCGGGATATGTAATTCATTCTGCTCAGCGACCGTCCAGTATCTCGTGTAGTAATTTAAAGCTGCGCCTCCGTAGGGGTCAAGCAAAGCTGCTAAATAACGATTATCTGGATTGGACAATAGACTTTCAGTTAATCCTTGAACAAAAAGTAAAATTATAACGGTGATAAATCCAGCGGCAATATTTCTAGTGAAGGTAACCACAGCAAAAACAATGGAACCAAAAAGTAAAACATTCGGCAGGATAAAGAGCCAGTAGGCATCAAAATAAGATTTGAAGCTGAATGCCCCAACAATCTCAGAATTTGTTCCAGGAAATCTAAACCCAATGAACATACCTACTCCAATGGTCAGCACAATGGCGGTAACGACTAAAATCCCGCTAAAAAACTTTGCAAAGAGATAATTTGCTTTAGTAAAGGGATAAGAATACAAAATGGTATGCATATCACTTTTATAATCACGGTGAATGGAAACACCAATGATTGAGGGAAATAGGAAAAAGATAAATATGGTAAGCCCTATGAATAAATTTGTGATTCCGAGTGGTGCATTAACAATTTTTGACGAGCCAGTAGAGGCGGTGAAACCATCAAAGATACCCGCCGTTGAAGATGACAGAAACAAAGCCAATAAAAAGAATATAACAGCATAAATATAAAATGCCGGTCTTTTTAACCAATATTTGATTTCGTGAAAAAGTATGGTAGAAAACATTGCGAATTTTTAGAATTTATAATAATGACTTAGCTCAATACAGGTTCATCCGCTCGCAAGGTGATAAAATACACATCGTCTAGCTGAGGCTCTGCGGCACTGAAATCGTCACCCGGTTTTTCAGGTGAGAACACCCGAATATTTAAGGAGTTGTCTTCGTTATAATTAGACGACAGCACATTATGTTTAGCTTCGTGTGACTCAAGGTCATCCCTATCAATAATCTTAGTCCATATTTGGCCCTGAAGTTCCTTTCGGGCTTCGCTAGGTGTAGCCTGCTTTAAAATTCGACCGCCATTTAATATGGCCATGTCGTTACAGAGCTCTTTTACATCTTCTACAATATGTGTTGAAAATATTACCGTACAATTAGTACCAACTTCACGTAACACATTTAAAAATCTGTGCCGTTCAGCAGGGTCCAATCCAGCAGTTGGCTCATCAACAATGATTAGCTTTGGATTGTTAAGTAACAATTGGGCGATACCGAAACGTTGTTTCATACCACCAGAATAACCTGCCACATTTTTCTTACGCACATCGTAAAGATTTGTAATTTCCAAAACCTCTTTAACAATAGCCGCTCGCTCGGTTTTTGAACTTATACCTTTGAGAGTCGCAAAATAATCCAATAAAGCCTCGGCAGACATTTTTGGATAAACTCCAAAGGACTGTGGTAAATAACCTAAAATTTTACGAAGCGCCATTTTATCTTCGAGCACGTTGATATCTCCAAATTGAATACTACCAGAATCGGGACTTTGCAGTGTTGCAATGGTTCGCATTAGTGACGATTTTCCTGCTCCGTTTGGGCCGAGTAAACCAAACATCCCGGTACCAATGGTCAAATGTGAAATATCAATGGCCTTTACACCATTTTTATAGGTTTTGGTAAGGTTATTTACTTCTAGTTTCATTTTTTAAAATTTAGTGTTTAGGCCTAGTACAGCTTTATTCAGCCTGAGGCGTTTGCATATAGCTATGTGAGACTTCAATTTATTTTCAATGTGATATTGGTATAAAAATAAGTCAATTTGTTACAGAAAATATTTATAAGACGTTCAATTCGCATTATTTTTACTGAAATTCAAAATTACCTAATATGTCAGATAAAAGTATACTGAGCGAAAAATCGCTCGATTTCTTGGAAAAATATCTCAATAACGCCTCACCTACTGGATATGAATGGAATGGCCAAAAGTTATGGATGGATTACCTCAAACCCTACGTTGATGAATTTATAACAGACACTTACGGAAGCGCAGTTGGGGTGATAAATCCGGATGCGAAGTATAAGGTCGTTATTGAAGGCCATGCCGATGAAATAAGTTGGTATGTCAATTACATTTCAGACAATGGGCTTATTTATGTGATTAGAAATGGAGGAAGCGACCATCAAATAGCACCAAGTAAAATTGTTGATATCCATACCAAAGCTGGCATTGTTAAAGGGGTTTTTGGTTGGCCAGCAATTCATACCCGCGATAGGTCTAAGGAGGAAGCGCCAAAACCAGATAATATTTTTATTGATTGTGGATGCAGCTCCAAAGATGAAGTTGAGGAGTTAGGGGTTCATGTTGGGTGCGTGATTACATATCCAGACACCTTTCATGTTTTAAACGAAGACAAGTTTGTTTGCCGCGCACTTGATAACAGAATGGGTGGATTCATGATTGCGGAAGTGGCTCGATTATTAAAGGAAAATAACAAACAACTACCGTTTGGATTGTACATTACCAACTCTGTTCAAGAGGAAATCGGATTGCGCGGTGCTCAAATGATTACCGATACAATCAAACCAAACGTGGCCATTATAACCGATGTAACCCACGATACGACCACTCCAATGATAGAGCAAAAAAAAGAGGGAAGACTTCAAATCGGCAAAGGACCAGTCGTGGCCTATGCCCCAGCAGTACAACAAAAATTAAGGGATTTAATTCTAGATACCGCACAAGAAAAAGATATCCCCTTTCAACGCTCTGCCCTATCTAGAGCAACAGGAACTGATACTGATGCTTTTGCCTACAGTAATGGTGGTGTGGCCTCTGCATTGATTTCACTTCCATTACGTTACATGCATACCACAGTTGAAATGGTGCATCGCAGTGATGTTGAAAACGTCATTAAGATGATTTATGAGACCTTACTAAAGATAAAAGACGGCGATACATTTAGTTATTTTGAAGATTGAGGTTCTTAGCAACCAAAATAAAAAGTCGAGGAAAAAATTTTTCTCGACTTTTTAGCTTTAATCAAAGTTTTGGGACTATTATTTTACTCTGATTTTCATTGTTTTATTTCCAAATTCATTAGAAAGATTCATGACATAAATTCCATTGGATAAATCGCCAAGAAATATCTCGTTTTCCAAATCTAAGTCTTGACTTAAAACTTGCCTACCCTGAATATCATAAAGCGTCAATTCTGTTTTGGTATTACCAGCAAGATTTATATTTAAGTAATCTGTTACCGGGTTGGGGAAAATATCGGCTTCAATCGCATCAACATTATCAACATTTAAGGTGCTGGGTTCCAATTCAGTTAAAGGCCCGCCATCTGCTGTAGCTAGCCATAACCCGAAAGGTTCTCCGTTGCTATTGGCACTTGGATCTCTAAATCCACTTGCTACTAAGGTAATGGCCTCATTATTATAGGTTGGAAAAAAAGGTACGGTATATTCCGCAATTAAATTACCATCGCTATCTGCTGTTAGATTAAAGGCATAGGTGTTGGAAAATAAGGAGATATACCCGTTGGAGAATTCTGAATATGCCAAATTATTTACCAAAGGCGTATTACTTCCTTCTAGGTTAACGTCAATCGACTCGGCATCGATTGAGCCATGGTGCACCAATATATCTGTATTCCCAGATACATTTGAAGCTTCTCTGGCCATGTTAAATACGTTAATTGTAAAATTATCATTGACAACATATCCTGAGGTGCTTCTTATGCCGTTAGCAACTAGAATATAAGTTTCATCGGCATTGAGGGTCGTTTCAAGTTCATAAAAGAAATCATCTCTAGTAGCACTGTTACTTGGGGCAATTCTAATATTGATTGGCGTATCTGCTGTAACGTCCTGAAAGGCCGTCGCCGTTCTAAATTCAAAATTATCTATTAAGCGCGTATTATCGAGATATACGTCTACGGTTTCTGCAGACAAATCCGCTGAATTATGAATAATCTGTACACGAGCTGTTTGAGCAAATGAATAAATCGAAAGTCCGATGGACATCAGACTTAAAATAAAGTTTTTCTGTTTCATGATAAAATAGGTTAAGTTTTATGCATTTTAAAGATAAAAAATATCCACTATCTTAATGGAAAGAAATTGTTAATAATATCGTTATTTGGTCGAAAAAATATATTACCTGCAATTTTTTATAGGTATTTTCCTATTTCCTTTGATTATAATTTATCGATAAAATGATGAATTACATAAAAAAA
>JBCCOJ010000157.1:0-7737 GCA_039025415.1 Bacteroidota bacterium
GAAGAAAATTACTTTATCGATTTTTATGTTTGCGATGGCCTTGGTGTCTTTTTCGCAAACAGAACTAGCAGTGAATGGAGATTTTGAAACAGGGGATGATACTGGTTTCATACTTTTCCCTAATGGGGGAACCGCCATGTTGGACAATACTATTTCAAATGGAGGCACATGGTCTGGAATGCTCGAAACTTCAGGTCCAAGTAATCCTGCTTTTAAGCAAGAATTTATTGGTGCTGGAGTCGTTGCGGCCGGTAGCGATGTTACGGTTTCCTTTGACCACATTGGTACAATAGTGCCACCGGGCGGAGTATTTAACGTATTACTTTTTGGTGAAGGAGCAGGTGGTGCTTCTTTTACACATGTGTTTAATCCCGCTCCTGCACTATCAGGAACTTGGACAACTTTTAGTGATACCTATACCATCCCAATGGGAACTGACGTAAGTGCTGGAATTTCTTTTCTAATAGAAGCAGTATGTGGTGGTGATGCTGGCTGTAGTGTTTCTGCAAATATTGATAACATTTCGGTTATTGTTGACGGTGGGACTACGCCAACATGTGATGACGGCATCCAAAATGGAGATGAAGAAGGCATTGATTGTGGAGGCTCTTGTCCAACTGCCTGTGATAATGGTGACCCTACTACAGATGCGCCTGAATCGGGTTCTACAGGAACAGATTTATACGTTTATAGTGGTCTTACAGGGACGAGTGTAGATAACTTTAATTTTAATCAGTTTGCAGGCCCTGGCGCGGATACGACTATTTCTGAAATTGATATTGAAGGAAATGGTAATAATGCTGGACGAATTCAAGGTGCTGGAGCTTTCTTTTTCTACGGTGCTGAATGGAATGCAGTAGATTTAGTTGCGGGAGGCTATCAGTTTGTACATTTGAATTATTATGCTACTACATCAACGGAATTCAACTTCTTTTTGATTGATCAGTCAGCTGGAATACCTGGTGGAAATCCAGAAGAGCCAAGATATCGTTTTGGAGGTGCAACACCAGATATACCATTAGTTACTGGTGAATGGCAAAGTGTTTTTATTCCTTTATCGGCATTTACAGATTTTCCTACGCCTAATTTCACTTATGATTTAAATGATATTTTTCAATATAAATTCGATGGAAATGGAGAGATATACTTTGATAATATTTTCTTCAGTACAACAGATGTCTTAAGTGACTCGAGTTTCTCAATTTCAGACTTTAAAGTTTTCCCAAATCCAGCAACCGATGCTTGGACAATTAATTCAACTCAACAAATCAACGAAATCCAGTTGTTCGATATCCTAGGAAAGAATGTTTCGACCTTAACACCTAATGGTTTAAATGTTGAAATTGACGCATCAAACTTAAATAAGGGGATGTACTTCGCTACAATAAGCACCGATAATGGTTCTCAAAGCGTAAAGTTAATTAAAAACTAAATTTATATTTTAAGTAATCCTAAAAGAGTGTATTTTTATTAAGTACACTCTTTTTTAATTTAAGATAATGGTTACCCTTAAACAACTCGCTGAACAATTGAATGTTTCTGTATCAACGGTTTCCAAGGCACTGCATGACAGTGATGAAATCAGTCCAGATACTATTGCCCGCGTCAAGGCACTGGCGAAGCACCTCAATTATAAACCAAATAAATTAGCCGTAAGCTTAAAAAATAGTAAGACCTATACTATTGGAGTTATAATTCCGAATATCCTTAACCATTTCTTTGCAAAGGCACTCTACGCCATTGAGATGGAGGCCACAAAGCACGGTTACAATATTATTACGTGTGTATCTAATGAATCCATGGCAAAAGAGGCTGAAAGTTTACAACTATTATCAAATGGAAGCGTAGACGGTTTTATATTTTCATTAGCTGAGGAGACCCAAGTTAGCAATGAGCTTGAGCATATAGAGACCATTTTGCAACAACGCGTGCCCGTGGTAATTTTCGATAGGGTATCTGACGATTTAGTCTGTGATAAGGTAATTTTAGAGGATTTTTCCGCAGCAAAGCGAACAACAGAATATTTAATTGCTGAAGGAAGAAAAAGAATCGCGCTAATCGGTGATATCGATAATTTAAGTGTAGGTAAAGAACGCACCAATGGTTATTTGAATGCAATTTCTGAAGCCAAAGACTACAATAACGAACCATTGGTCGTAACCGTTAAACCAGAAGGATGTCTTGAGGAAGCTGTGAATGCTCTTTTTGAAAACCATAAAGACGTTGACGGTGTCGTTTGCATTGACAATCAAACTGGAGTGGTTGTCTTACATCGTGCGTTAAGATTGGGAATTGATATACCAAACGACCTCTCTATAATTGGTTTTTCAGACGAAAATGTTTTGCAATTCACAAACCCCAAGCTGTCTACTGTTTCACAGCATACAATAGAGATTGGTCAAACCGCAGTAAATATGTTGATTAACAGATTAAATGGAAAGGTAGACATACCAGCAAAGACCAAGGTGATTAAAGCAAATATGATTTTAAGGGAAACTACAAAGCCTGTAGATTGACAAATAATCAAAAGTAATAACTGTATTGAAAAACATTTTGATACATTAATACCGATTTATCGTGAACATGTTTAAAACACTTATCTTTAAGAAAAATGAAGATAATTGAAATTTTTAAAGTTCACAAAAAAGGGAATTTTTTGTATTCCTGGTAAATTTTATCTTGACCCATGGTATCCTGTTGATTATGCAGTGATTTCCCACGGCCATGCCGACCATGCTAGATGGGGGATGAAGCATTACCTCTGCACCGACGATTCAAAAGCCATCCTAAAACATCGTATTGGTGCCGATATTTCAATTGAAAGTCTGCCTTATAATTCAGAAAAAACCATTAATGGCGTAAAAGTCAGTTTTCATCCTGCTGGTCACATTATCGGCTCGGCGCAGATCCGATTGGAATATAAAGGAAAGGTCATTGTATTTTCAGGAGATTATAAAGTAAAAAACGATAATCTAACGGTTCCGTTTGAGCCCGTAAAATGCCATGAATTTATAACTGAGAGTACGTTCGGCCTACCCATTTATAATTGGCAAAGTGAGGAGGTATTAATGAATCAAATGAAAAGTTGGGTGCTGAGCAATCAAGAAAAAAGCCGAACCAGTGTTTTTATAGGCTATTCACTCGGCAAGGCACAACGTATTATGAAAATGGTTGAGGGTGTTTCAGATATTTACGTGCATAGCGCAATCCACAATATTAATGAAGCGATACGGTCTTCCAAAATCAAATTACCTGATACAAAACGTTGGACGGCCGATGCTAAGAAATCTGACATTCAAGGTAAAATCGTAATCGTACCTCCGTCGTTGATTGGTTCAAATATGATTCGAAAAATCCCAAACGCGGCCAAAGCCATCTGTTCCGGCTGGATGCAGATCCGCGGTAATCGCCGTTGGCAATCTGTTGATGCTGGTTTTCCTGTAAGTGACCATGCTGACTGGGACGGACTGCTTAACGCCATAAAAGCTACCGAAGCCGAAAAAGTATACGTAACACATGGCTCGCAAGCCACATTTTCAAAATATTTGAATGAAATTGGCATCTATTCCGAAGAAGTCAAAACCGAATATGGAGCAAATGAGGATGAAAGCTCGCAAGAGCAACAGAAAATTGCTAGTACTAAAGATAATGAAGCCGTTCAGGAAGCGTCATGAAGCATTTTTCAAAACTCATAAGTACAGTTGAAATAACCAACAAGACCAACGACAAAATCGATGCGTTTGTTGAGTATTTTAAGTCAGCTCCAGATAAGGATAAATTGTGGCTCATCGCTATTTTTACAGGTAAACGCCCAAAAAGACCAATCCAAACCTCATACATGAGACAATGGTGTATGGAAATAGCCAATATCCCAGAGTGGTTGTTTCTTGAAAGTTATAGCACAGTTGGTGATTCTGGAGAAACTATGGCCCTTTTACTTCCCGAGCCGACACATAAAATTGAAAAATCATTTAGTGAATGGATGCAGGATATTATCCAATTAAAGAAAAAATCAGATGCAGAGAAGGAAGCGTTTATAAGAAATGCTTGGTCGGGTCTAGATGTTCAAGAGCGACTGATTTTCAATAAGCTCATAGGTGGTAGTTTTCGCGTTGGTGTTTCGAAAAAAACATTGGTAAATGCATTAGCTAAATATTCTGGTATTGAGGCTAATCAGCTAATGCACAGCATTATTGGTAATTGGGATATCAATGAAATTACATTTGAAGAACTTTTACAGGGTGAACACATCAATTACGATAACTCGAAGCCTTATCCATTCTGCCTCGCCTACGCCTTAGAAAAGGAACTGGATGAGCTTGGCTACGTTTCAGATTGGCAAGTCGAATACAAATGGGATGGTATTCGTGGTCAAATCGTTAAGCGTAATGACGAAATTTTCATTTGGTCAAGAGGTGAGGAGTTGGTCACAAATCAGTTCCCAGAATTGGTTGAAGCGATTAAACAACTAGAAGGAGATTTTGTAATTGACGGTGAAATCTTAGCTTTAAAAGACAACGAAGTCTTATTATTTAACGATTTACAAAAACGTTTGAATCGAAAAAATGTCACCAAAAAGTTGTTGGATGATGTGCCAATAGGCTTTTATGTTTACGATATGATGGAATCGGAGGGCGAGGACATCCGCGAGCAACCTATGAAGAAACGGCGTGAACATTTGGAACAGCTATTTAAATCGGTTCCTATAGACAACAGTACCTTGTTTTTATCTGAAACGATAAACACCGAAAGCTGGGAAGAGTTGATTCCCATCCGCGAACAGGCCCGAGAACGCAACAGTGAGGGTCTTATGCTGAAACATAAGGCTTCACCTTACCACGTTGGACGAAAAAAAGGCGACTGGTGGAAATGGAAAGTAGACCCCTTGACAATCGATGCAGTTATGATTTATGCCCAAAAAGGAAGTGGCCGAAGGAGTGCCCACTATACAGATTATACCTTCGCAGTCAAAAAAGATGATGGACTGGTAACTGTGGCCAAAGCGTACTCAGGTTTGACTAACAATGAAATCGTGGAAGTGAGCAGATTTGTAAAACAGAACTCCATTGAAAAATTTGGGCCGGTTAGAACTGTTAAACCCGAACTCGTTTTTGAGATTGCTTTTGAGGGTATTGCACTTAGTAATCGGCATAAGTCAGGTGTTGCACTTAGATTTCCTAGAATTTCTAGATGGCGACGGGATAAGCCCGTTGATGAAATCGATACTATCGAAACTGTCAAACAATTGATTACCTCTCCGAATTGAGTAAACAACTAAAATCTTCAGTTGGCTATCAAATTATTACCGATTGGATGGCTTCCAAAGGGAACAGTCCCTTTAGATTTCAGGAGCAAACCTGGGCTAAATACAATTCTGGTTACAGCGGGATGGTTGTAGCGCCTACAGGTTTCGGTAAGACCTTTTCGGTGTTTTTGGCGGTGGTTATCAATTATTTAAATCGACCTGATAGATATAGCAAAGGAATAAAGTTACTTTGGATTAGCCCACTCCGCTCTTTGGCAAAGGACCTTGCAAAAGCAATGGGAACGGCAGTTGAGGAAATTGGCTTGGATTGGGAAGTCGCGGTCAGAAACGGGGATACGCCAGCCAAAGTGCGTCGTCAACAGGAACGCTTGATGCCCGATGTGTTGATTGTTACGCCCGAAACCCTTCATCTGCTATTTTCCCAAAAGAAAAATTCTAGATGGTTTAACAAAATTGGCTGTGTCGCCGTTGATGAGTGGCATGAACTATTAGGTAATAAGCGTGGAATTTTGGTAGAGTTGGTTTTGGCTCGGCTACATTTTCTAAATCAAAAATTGAAAATTTGGGGTATGACTGCAACCATTGGTAATCTTGAAGAGGCAGGCCAGGTATTGATACCCTATCAAGATTTGAAAACCGTTATGATTACTGCCAAGGAAAAAAAGAAAATCAAGGTGATGCCTGTGTTACCAGATAAGGTTGAGGTTTTACCTTGGGCTGGTCATTTGGGACAAAGTATGGCATCCAAGATTATCCCGATAATACATGAAAATAAAACAACGCTTATTTTTACCAATACCCGGGGTCAATCTGAATTGTGGTATCAAATCATTTTAAAGGAAGACCCTGATTTGGCGGGACAATTCGCCATTCACCATGGTTCCATCGATAAAGAATTACGTAACTGGATTGAGGATGCTATCGCTGAGGGCGTTTTAAAAGCTGTGGTTTGTACCTCTTCCTTAGACTTGGGTGTGGATTTTAAACCTGTGGACTGCGTAATTCAAATTGGTTCTGCCAAAGGTGTCGCCCGATTCATGCAACGCGCGGGTAGGAGTGGGCATTCGCCTTACGAAGTGAGCAAGATTTATATGATACCCACACATTCCTTGGAACTGGTGGAGGCGGCGGCATTGAAAGAAGCGGTTCAGTTGCGTAAGGTTGAGGAACGCGAGCCCATGGTATTGACCTATGATGTTATGGTTCAGTTTATGGTTACCTTGGCGGTGGGTGAGGGTTTCAAGGCCACCGACGTTTTTAAAATACTTAGAAGTACTCATGCATTCTCAATGTTGACCGACGATGAGTTTGCTTGGGCGATTCAATTCATTACTCAAGGCGGGAATACTTTAAAATCCTACGAGGAGTTCCATAAGGTTTTCAAGGATGAAGACGGACTTTATAAGGTAAAATCCAGGCGAATCGCTATGTTGCATCGAATGAATATGGGCGCCATTGTTAGCGAGGCGATGCTAAGGGTAAAGTTTCTTTCCGGTGGTTACGTTGGGATGATTGAGGAATATTTCATCTCAAAATTGAAACCCAACGATAGCTTTATTCTTGCAGGTAGGGTTTTAGAATTGGTGCATATTAAGGACATGACCGCTTATGTCAAAATTAGTAAGAAGAAGAAAGCCATAACGCCAAGCTGGTTAGGTGGACGTTTGCCCTTGACCTCATACATGAGTCATTTTCTTCGGAAGAAATTATCAGAATCCCTTAATCCCAGTACTCGAGAACGTGAATTGAAATTTCTGTATCCATTGATTTCAAAGCAAAACGAATTCAGTCATATCCCAAAAGAAGATGAATTTTTAGTAGAATTGATTACCACTAAGGAAGGGTTTCATTTGTTCATGTATCCTTTTGAGGGTCGCTTGGTTCACGAGGTAATTTCAGCATTGATTGCTTATCGCGTGAGCAAAATCAAACCTTTAACATTTACGATAGCCATGAATGATTATGGTTTTGAGATGTTGAGTGACCAAGAACTTCCTCTTGATGATGAAGCTATAAAAACGATTCTTTCAAAGGAAAACTTAATGGATGACGTCATCGCCAGTATAAATGCGGCAGAAATGGCATCAAGAAAGTTTCGGGACATTGCGGTAATTTCGGGGTTGGTGGTTCAAACAATGCCAGGAAGAAATCAAAAGACCAAAAGCCTACAATCCTCTTCTGGGCTTATTTTTAGAGTACTTGAAGAAAATGAACCAAGTAATTTATTGTTGAGACAAGCTTACACCGAAGTATTCAATCAGCAATTGGAAGAAGTTAGGTTAAAGGCAGCTTTTGAACGCATTAATAATGGTAAATTGGTAATCAAACGCTCAGATACTTTTACACCACTAAGTTTCCCGATTAAGGTTGACAGTTTACGACAAAGTTTGAGTAGTGAGCAGTTAGATAGGCGTATTGCACGGATGCACAAAGAGGTGAATCGAAAGCCCTAAACCCCCCCCCCCCCCCCC
>JBCCOJ010000158.1:0-7661 GCA_039025415.1 Bacteroidota bacterium
CATTGCTGCCTAAATCTTGTCTTATTTCCCGTAGAACCCGTTTTTGGGCATTGGTTAAATCAAAGGGGAGATGTTCTTTGTAAAACGTATTAAAATGATTGCCAACGGAATCAAATCTAAAACCCTGAATTCACAAATCACGAATTCAGGGTTTTAGATTTGATTCCGTTGGCAATCATTTTAATACGTTTTACAAAGAACATCTCCCCTTTGATTTAACCAATGCCCAAAAACGGGTTCTACGGGAAATAAGACAAGATTTAGGCAGCAATGCACAAATGAACCGGCTGCTACAAGGAGATGTGGGTTCAGGCAAAACTATTGTGGCATTTATGAGCATGTTGATGGCTTTAGACAACGGATTTCAAGCTTGTCTAATGGCACCCACCGAAATTCTTGCCATTCAACACTATCAAGGATTAAGCGAACTGGCGGCAAAAATGGATATCACCTTGGCATTGTTGACTGGTTCTAGCAAAAAAGCTGAACGAAAAATCATCCACGAAGATTTGGAAAATGGTAAGCTCAATATTCTAATTGGCACCCATGCCCTACTCGAGGATAAGGTGCAATTCAAGAATCTCGGTCTTGCCATAATTGATGAACAGCACCGTTTTGGAGTGGCGCAAAGAAGTAAGTTGTGGAAGAAAAGCCCACCTCAATCCCTGCCTGCCGGCAGGCAGGCTCCTACGAGGGAGGATTCCAGAGAATCAGACAAAAATGATTCAGATATTAATCCGTACACTTCAAATTCGATTTCAACTTCGTCTTCGACTTCAAATTCGAGGACTCCTCCCCACATCCTAGTAATGACCGCAACGCCAATTCCACGAACGCTCGCCATGAGCGTTTATGGTGATTTGGATATTTCAGTCATTGATGAGCTTCCACCGGGCCGGCAGGAAATAAAGACCGTTCATCGCTATGACAGTAATCGGTTAAAGGTGCTGCGCTTCATTCGCGATGAAATTGAAAAAGGGAGGCAGATTTACGTTGTTTATCCGTTAATTCAAGAAAGTGAAAAAATGGATTACAAGGATTTAATGGATGGCTATGAAAGTATTGTGAGAGAATTTCCGCAGCCAAAATATCAAATTTCGATAGTACACGGACAAATGAAACCGGCCAATAAGGATTACGAAATGCAACGTTTCGTCAAAGGCGAAACCCAAATCATGGTCGCTACGACGGTAATTGAAGTCGGAGTGAATGTCCCAAACGCCTCAGTCATGGTAATTGAAAGTGCTGAACGTTTCGGCTTATCACAACTGCACCAACTGCGTGGTCGAGTGGGCCGTGGTGCCGAACAAAGTTATTGCATTTTGATGACCAGCCATAAATTGAGTCAGGATAGCAAGGTGAGATTGGAAACTATGACCCGAACCAGTGACGGGTTTGAAATTGCAGAAGTTGATTTAAGGTTACGAGGGCCTGGCGATATCATGGGTACTCAACAAAGTGGAATTCTTAATTTAAAAATCGCTAATATCGTAAAAGACAAATCCATTCTACAAAGCGCACGATATTATGCGAAAAAGATTCTTGAGGATGACCCGAGCCTGGGTAGACCAGAACATCAGGTTATTTTGAAAACCTATCGAGATATGGGCAAGTATAGGAATATTTGGAATTATATAAGTTAAAGGCCCCTCCTAACCTCCCCGGAGGGGAGGGATACTCAGCGCGAACAAAGTGCTTATGGAATTACGAATAACAAGAAATAGAATACAAATCGCGCAATTAACTTAAATTTTGAGGCTAAGGGCTAAAAGCTTATGAGCTGACAAATAAAGACAAAAGACTTATGATTATCCATCGACCAACTACCATCTATCGACTAAAGACAGCCAACTAACGACTAAAAACCAACGACTATCTACCGACTAACGACAACCGACTATCGACTTACAAAATGAAAAAAACACTAAAAATCATCGGCGGCATCATTGTATTCTTCACATTGCCATCACTTCTACTCTTCCTATTCTTATATCTGAAATACGACGAACCACTTCCCAAAGGTATACAAGGAAAAGAGGCGGATGCACTAGCCGAGAAAATGCTGGATGCACTAAATCACGAAGCCTTTAATGCAACAGACTACATCGAATTTACCTTCAAGAATATGCATCGCTATAAGTGGAACAAAGCTGAAAACACCTGCGAAGTCCTATGGAAAAGTTTTCGCGTAAATCTCGATTTACAAAACACGAAGAATTCAAAAGTTTTCGTCGCTGACCAAGCCTACAAAGGCGTGGAAAAACAGGGTTATATCAACAAAGCAGAAAATTATTTTAATAATGATACGTTTTGGGTGGTAGCCCCCTACAAAGTATTTGATGAAGGCACAGAACGACGATTGGTCAAAACCGAAAATGGGGACGAAGCACTTTTGGTCACCTACACTTCGGGAGGTTCTACCCCTGGCGATTCTTATCTGTGGCATCTAGATGAAAACGGCATGCCTGAAAGTTTTCAAATGTGGGTGGATATCTTACCTATCAATGGACTTGAGGCTAGTTGGAGCGATTGGACCACAACCGATACCGGGGTAAAATTACCGAAGTTTCATAAGTTGTTGATTTTAGGCATTGAGCTAACTGATATTCGAACGGAATAGCATTTCTCTCGCAGAGTCGCAGGGACGCAAAGAGCGACGTTTCCGCTCCTACCCTAAATAAATTTTTAAGTTTCAAGAATTAAGAATGAGAATATAATAGCGATTGAGAATCAGACTGCTACTCTAAACTGAAACTGAGACTGCAAACTCAAAACTACCTATCAAATAGCTTTGCGCCTCTGCGCCCTTGCGCGAGAATATTTCATTCTAATTTTCCTCTACAACTCCAAAATGAGACCGCCAACCGAGACTGAAACTGCGAACTGTGACTAAGACCGCCTATTTCTTCGAACTCTGCCCAACAAACTGCTGACTTTTCAATTTAAAAAGTACGTTGAAAGTCGTCAAACTTCCGTAGCAACGTGTGATGTATTGCTGTAAGTCAATTTTTTCTTGTTCATCAAGATTTTTACTACTGTTGATTTTCTGTTCCATAACCCGCAATCGGTCGCGAACCATTGTTATTTTATGGAAAAAGCTATTGATAGGTAATTCTTTGGCCTGCAAAGCAGTATCGCCAGGCTCCATGATGAGCTTACCTCCTTTCCATTTTTCGGCAATGGGTACGATTTCAGTAACGTCACTCCAACGCTTGAGAATTTGAGCGAGGCTACTTTCAACCTCTGCAAAACTAACGCTATCCACTTCATCCTCGCAAGCTTCAATAACCTCAAAATCGCTGTCGATGTCAATAGTTTCCAGTCCGCCGTCAATGAATGTAACCCAATAGTGTTTTGAGGTAACGTTAGTCACGACGCCCTTGCCGTATTCTGAGTGATTGATTCTTGAGCCTATTCCTAGTAGTTGCATATTCTATATCTGTTTTAAATTTAAAAACTAAAAATAAGAAAATTTCAGTCTGATGTTATATCGTCTTTAGTATCGAAAACTCCGTCCTTTCCAGCTGAAATGATAAGGAATTCAGTCCTTTCATTGGTTAGTACATATTTATAGGGTCGTTTCCAAGCATCCTTTTTCCATTCCTGTCGGATTGGACTATTACCAATCAATTCTTCCATTGTGCTTGGGTAATACCCGAAATGTCTATGCCATTCTTCAAGTCTTTGGTTCATGGCCTTGATTTCGGTTTTTGTCTTTATCGGATTTACCGAATTATCCCGATAGGCCAAAATGCTGAATAAAATTGTGGTTATGGTAAAAAATAAACCCAGACAAATAATCACGCTAGGCTTTAGGATGTGTTTTTGAAAGGGACGTTTTTTGCCATCAATCCGCTCTTTCTTTTCTATTTTCCTACGATGTTTCCAGTCTTCATGACAGAGCCCAATGTCAGCTAACAACCCCAAGAAATCCTCCAAAATAGACATATAGAATCTTTTATACGCTAAGGTGTAAATATAGCATCTCCCTGTTTTATTACACATGTTATTTTCTGCTTAGAATTAACAGCTACATTTTGTAGTATTAACATCTTTTAATTGTAGCATTTGTAATTTTCCGATAAATTTGATTGTGCGAAAAGACTAAAAAAGAAACGTGATATGAATAAGTACATTGTGCAACCAGTAAAGAGACCAGCAGTAAATTATAGGGTTCAAAGACCTGCTCAAACCGGATTTTCAAGTCCGGCAACCCATTATTCTGAACCACGAATCGATTTAAACGATGCATTAATTAGAAATAAAAACGCCACGTTTTACGTAAGACTGGCCGATGATGGGTTTGCTGAATTTAATATTCATAAAAACGATGTGTTGATTGTAGACAAATCGATTTCGGGTCGAAGGGGATTTTTAGCCTTAATCATTAAAGACGGAGAATTCAAAATAGAACGATTACAGGAACAAACCGCCTACGACATTTGGGGCGTAATCACTCACATTATAAAATCTGTCGCCGTATGATAGCCTTGGTGGATTGCAATAGTTTCTACGCTTCCTGTGAGCAGGTTTTCCGTCCAGATTTAAAGAATAAGCCAGTTGTGGTTCTAAGTAATAATGATGGCTGTATCATTGCTGCCAATAACGAGGCCAAGGCCTTGGCGCACATTCCTATGTTTCAACCCGTATTTAAAATCAAAAAAATTCTTGATGACAATAATGTCACTTGTTTTTCATCAAATTACACATTGTATAGCGATATGTCCCGTCGAGTGATGGACACGCTAAAAACATTCTCCCCTAGCGTTGAAGAATATAGCATCGATGAGAGTTTTGTGGATCTTAGCCATTACGACAGTTTTGACTTACCCCGTATTGCTGCTGAAATAAAGCAAACTATACTAGCCCACACAGGAATCCCTGTTGGTGTCGGGGTGGCGCGTACAAAATCACTTTCAAAATTAGCGAACAGATACGCCAAAAAAATAAGGAAAATCAAGGCGTGTTTGTTTGTGATTCCGAAGAAAAACGCATCGAGTTGTTAAAGTTTATCAAAATAAAGGACACTTGGGGCATTGGCAAGCAACATGCCAATAGATTAATAAACATTGGTAAATACACCGCATTTGATTTTGCCGAAACTCCGGTGGCCTGGGTGCGAAAACACATGACGGTAATAGGTGAACGTCTTTGGCGGGAACTGAATAATGAAGTGTGTCTGGAATTCACCACAGAACCCGAAGCAAAAAAGGGCATCGGTACCGCTAAATCCTTTGGACACAAGCTCACCGACTATTCCCTTATTGAGGAAGCCTGTAGTTACTACGTGGCCGAAGTCGGCGACCTCTTACGCCAACAAAAAAGCGCGGCTACAAAAATTGAAATTTATTTGACCACGAATTACCACAGTGACTTTGATAAGCAATATAAAAACAGAGTCATTTTGAATTTAGACCAACCTACGAACAGCACCTTGGTTTTGACTCGAATCGCTTTGAAGGGGCTAAAGCAAATTTTCAAACCGGGTTATCGCTATAAAAAAGTGGGTGTGAATCTTATGGGTTTAGTGCCAGAACATCATATCCAAACCAGTTTATTTGATGTGGGCGAGACTGAATCTGACGCCGCTTTGACCAAAGTGATTGATGATATAAATGCTAAATTCGGCAAAAACAAAATAAAATTAGCCACCGTTGGAAACCGTGAAAAGCAATGGGCTTTAATAAAGGAGCATCGTAGCCCGCGCTATACGACGCAATGGGATGAAATCTTAACCATTAGCGGGGAAAAGCGAACAAAGAACACTTAGTTATAGTCAATAAGAGCGTATTGAGTTGCATAAAATTCACAACCAAAACCCTTACCTTTGCAACTTTGTGATTCAAACCCGTTTTATGCATTAGAAAATCTATTATGGCTTGAAACTGCTTCAAAACTAAGCGCTACGCTATGTTTAATTGCATTTTCAACCCTCATTACGAAGTTCTAATGCATAAACTGGGTTAAAGAGGAAATTTCCGAAGTATTTATGAGCAATTTCGAGGAGGCCATTGAGGTAAAAGGTGCGCGCGTACACAATCTGAAAAATATTGATGTCACTATTCCCAGAGAGCAATTGGTAGTTATTACCGGGCTTTCAGGTAGCGGTAAATCCTCATTGGCCTTTGATACTATTTATGCGGAAGGCCAACGTCGCTATATCGAAACTTTTTCGGCTTATGCGCGTCAATTTCTGGGTAGTTTGGAGCGTCCCGATGTTGATAAAATTGACGGCCTTTCCCCAGTGATTGCCATTGAACAAAAAACCACCAGCAAATCACCTCGCTCTACAGTTGGAACAATTACCGAAATCTATGATTTTCTAAGGTTATTATACGCAAGGGCAAGTGATGCCTACAGCTATAATACTGGTGAGAAAATGGTGAGCTATAGCGATGAGCAAATCAAGGAACTGATAAAAGAAAGCTACCAAGGAAAGCGCATCAATATTTTATCACCTGTAATACGCTCTAGAAAAGGACATTATCGTGAGCTATTTGAACAAATAGCTAAACAGGGCTTTGTTAAGGTGCGAACCGATGGAGAAGTCAGGGATTTGGTTAAGGGTATGAAATTGGACCGTTACAAAACCCACGATATTGAGATAGTTATCGACCGTTTGAAAATCGATGATTCTGATGATAACGACAAGCGACTTTCAGAAACCATAAACACCGCCATGTATCATGGCAGTGATGTTCTAATGGTTTTGGAACAAGATTCGGGAGAAACGAGGTATTTTAGCCGAAATTTGATGTGCCCAAGCACGGGTATTTCTTATCCCAATCCAGAACCAAACAATTTCTCATTCAATTCACCTAAGGGTGCCTGCCCAACATGTAATGGTATTGGCACCTTATATCAGGTCAATGAGAATAAAATCGTGCCCGACGATAGTATCTCAATCAAAGCAGGTGCGCTAGCCCCCCATGGACCTCAAAAGAATAGTTGGATATTCAAGCAATTTGAAACTATAGCACAGCGCTTTAATTTTAAACTAAGTGACCCGTACAAGAGTATTCCCGAAGAAGCCAAAAAAATGATTATGTACGGCGGAAATGAGAAATTTTCCGTTGAAAGTAAGACGCTTGGGGTTACCAGAAAATACAGTATCGATTTCGAGGGTGTGGCCAATTTCATAGAAAGCCAATACAAGAATGCTGACACGACCTCGTTGAAGCGTTGGGCGAAAAACTACATGGACAAGATTGTTTGTCCCGAATGTAAAGGCTCTCGACTTCGGAAGGAATCACTCCAATTTAAAGTCAACGGTTTGAATATTTCGGAATTGGCGACTATGGATATTGCCCAGCTGGCAGAATGGTTTAATGACCTTCCCAACCATCTGAATAATAACCAATTCAAAATTGCGGAGGAAATCATTAAGGAAATCAGAAGCCGATTGCAATTTCTTTTGGATGTAGGTTTAGACTACCTGTCATTGAATCGAGGCTCAAAATCGCTTTCAGGAGGTGAGGCACAGCGCATTAGATTAGCCACTCAAATCGGTTCGCAATTAGTGGGTGTGCTGTATATTTTGGATGAGCCTAGTATTGGACTTCACCAAAGGGATAATGAAAAATTGATTAATTCACTGGTATCACTGCGGGATATTGGAAATTCGGTTATCGTAGTTGAGCACGACAAGGATATGATTGAGC
>JBCCOJ010000159.1:0-7638 GCA_039025415.1 Bacteroidota bacterium
ATTAAAGTTTTATTTTTTTTCTGAAAGCTATCGTCATGTTCATCAAATCAAAGCAATTTTTATAGTGAATCATGAACTCATTTTCATTAATGTATTCTCTGCGCCTAGCTTTATGCAAACAAGTTACGACTTCTGCAAGAGAACGAATAGCATAGCCTAAAAATTTTCGAAATTCCTTGCCTGATTGCAATATGGAGCCTTCTGAAATATTAAGAGCAATTGAATCTGCCGCTCTTCTAATTTGGGACGAAAGATTGAATACCTCAATTTTTGGAAATCCTTGAGCCAAATTATTCATATCCTCACCAAGCGTCATTCCTTTTTGCCAAATTACTAAATTTTCAAACTTAAATTCCAATATTATATGCTAGGCTAATTTTGTAACCATTTATCAGTTGAATATCATGTTTTTCGCTAAAAGCACTTTTTTACTCAATACTAAATCAGTATCAATGCCTATAGCTTCTTACTCCTAATAATTTTTAGTTCAAAAAAGCACCTCTAACTTCTCGCTTCTAACTTCTAACTTCTCGCTTTTATTCTATATTCATTCATCAAACCTCTTCCAACACTCAAATATTCTTTTTTATTTCCTGAATAACCCAATCTTTCAAAGATTCATCCCAATCCTGATAATTCTTATAAAACAACAATTTATCATACCAGTAAAGATAGAGTACGTCCTTAGATGAAATATTTACCAAAAGTTTCCAAATAAGGTCTTGGTGTTTTGGGTGTAAACTTGAGTGAGGTTCATGCAAAGCCTCAAAAAAATCATCATCAACAATATCGGCTATTTTAAATTGGTTGCTGGTCTCTAACTTATCAAGATAAAGTTCAACACTCATGATACGCTTTCGACTATCTATATCCATCCTGTTCAAATAACTTTTAAATAACAGATCATCATTTAAGATATCTTTAATCGGGTGATTTGTTTCGTTCAAAGAATTTGCAAAAATCAATTTCTTGATACGTTGATACCTATCCGTTTCTACAGATTCTTCTAAATCGTAGGCTATTATGATATGGTCACGAAGTTTTTCCATAAGTTCTGGTTGCGATATAAGGAAAATAATGACATCGTGAAATGTATCCTTTATTGCCTCACGGTGCCATTTTTTATCTTCGAAAACAACAATTGGTGAAATAAAATCCCTAAGTACATAAACCCCACCAAAAGATGAAGTGTAAAACGAATTTGTCTCAAATTCTATACTGTCCAAGCTTAAGTCTCTATCGCGGAGGTCCCCGTATTTTTTGGCCGACTTTAACAATTCTGCGTGCAATTCTTCATCGATGAAATTGTTACCGTGTCTAAATTTATCAACCAGGGCAAGCTGTTCTAATCGCACTTTATTTAAATTATCGATTAAATGAAATCGAATTTTGATTTTGGAATACCTGAGTACATCCAACGGCTCATAAAAAGCGTCAATCCCTTGGTCAAAGTCAATGCAGATGGCAGAATCTCGGGTAATGTCATTAATCTTATCAACATAAGTCTTGAAAACCAAATTCATCATGTCCCTGTCAAACGTATGAACGGGCATATAAACAGGTTTTTTATACTGTTTTGGGCTGATTATGATGGCATGGGGATTTGATTCGCCATTGCAGAGGTAAAAGTTCTCATTTTTTTCTTCTGCAATTTCTGGACTCCAACCCATACCGTCAATTGAGAACTTGGTAAGCTTGGTTTCAGTAAAACCCAGTTTCTTCAAACACTTATTATAGCGCTCGACTAGTTTCCCAGAAACCGAAATCAGCTCACTTCGATATAAATTTGCGTCCTTTAATTTTTGCATTCTTGCTTGGGTAAAAGCGGTAATCTTTTAGTAATTTCTTTTAATCAAATATGCTTTGTAACGCCGCATACTGTAAGAACATGATGGTTTTGGCATCAATGATTTCCCGATTATCAATCATTTTCAATGCGTCGTTAAACTTAATTTCCAAAACTTCGATTTCCTCATTCTCACTTTCCAGACCTCCTCCTGCATCAAATTTGAGCTCTTCGGAAATTTCCGCAGTGAAAAGATATAGCTTTTCGGTCATTGCTCCTGGAGACATATAGGCTTGAAGAACCAAAGTTGCTTTGCTAATCCTATAGCCGACCTCTTCTTCAACCTCTCTAATGATACATGTTTCTGGGTCTTCATTTTTATCCAATGCACCTGCACAAACCTCAATGCTCATGCTTTCTGCCTTATTGTTTTCAAAAATTGGCATTCTAAATTGCTTGGTTAAAACAACGGTGCCCTTTTTTATATTGTACAATAATATGGCTGTACCGTCACCACGATTATAACATTCATGTGATACCGTTCTCCACGTTTCATCATCAAATTTATAATCATAATCAATGCGATGTAGGGTTGCCCAATCATCTGAAAGCAGATGACGCTCTATATTTTTAATAGGTAGTTTGGTCATCGCAATTGATTTCAACTTTCAATTGTTTTGCGGGCTTCAATCTCAACATTCATTTGTGCGACCCTTGCCTCAACCTTACGTTTAAAATCGGTATCAGCTATTGTTGCAACATTATCGAGATAACGAACAACTTCCTGTCGTCTAATTTCAGAAAAATCAAGACCCTTCATATTGGCACGCATTAATTCTTGCAACATCCCGAATTTCGTTTCATAATCCTGTTTGAAATAAATTTCTGGATTGTCAAACCAATCTTCCTCTAAATCAAAATCGGTTAATCTCAATGAGATTGCGCTTTGTATATTTCTTAGGTCCCTTGAGGAAAAAAATGGAAATACATTCTGAATTTCTTTATATAAATTAGCAAAGAATAAATGCTCATTGGCATCGTAATTCTTTTCAATCGTGTTATAAACTTGTAAAACACGGTCTTCGGTAGGTTTTTCAGAGACACTTAAGATTTCGCCCATGTTTTTTGCCAGCCCTTGATCTTGAAGATACTTATAGTTTGACGGACCCGTCATGTTAACAAAATCGGGCATGGTTTCTTCAAATTTTCGCCACCAGAGATGGTCTTGGTCCAAAAAGTCACGTTCAGTTCTTGCACCATCAATTTTAAATCTACCTTGAACCCTTGAAATTACAGCCTTATCGAGCATTTCAGGCAAATTAGTAAACAAGCCAATTGAACTGTTACCATAATTTACGGCATATGCGCCCTCCGTGTATCTTAAAAACACTCCTATAACTTCCTTAACACCAGCCGAAACCCCCTGAGCGGTACGTTCTTGCAAGTTATTTTCAGCGTCATCTATTGGGGCAAATATTAATTTTGATGGGTCTTGTAATGGCTTCATCCAATCGACCATTTTTTCAGCCGATCCCCCTTGAAACGTTGAAATCAACGTATCGGGCATAGGGTGGAATAGAAAAGGGATTTCTAAATTATCGCAATGTTCTTTTAGTCTTGTGGCAATTGCTGCAATCAACATACTTTTACCGGTACCCGGTATGCCATAACCCATAAACACAGGCATAAAACCGCCTAATTCCTGAAACGGATTTTTCTTTGCCGTAAAGTCATAGCTCAACATACGTTCGGTCAATCTTCTGGCAAAATGTTTGGCATCGCGATTACCGACAATTTGCTCAAATTGGATTTTATTGAATTCGACACTTTTTGCAGCTCCCTGAAACACATTATCCCAGCCCGAAATAGCAAAATCACTTTTTTCAAGTTTATAGGTTCTATCGACTATAGTGTCTGTATACTCAAGACTATTCTTGCGCATTTGGATTTCAGCAATAAGAGCTTCAAAAAACACGACGGTAAAATCAGCTACATCCTTGTCTGTTTTAATGATTTCAGGATGGTCTAAATATTTATCATAATAAAAAAGCATGCAAGATATTCCCTTTAGCGGCGTCATTAGTGACACCTCAGGTATTCCAGCAAATTTGTTCTTCATGACGCTTAAATCATCAGATGCCGTAGTTTTTAAATCATGTAGAATTTTATAGGCTATTGAAAACAACATAAATGCCGTGGCGGTTTGCATCTTGCTTTCATATTCCCGCTTACCAGAATTATCTAGTGCTGCACGGTTTTCCACAAGACTTGAAAGTCCTGATGAATCATAATAACTGTCCTTAGACCATATCCCGATTGTTATTGCTTCTTGAAGAATGAACAAGGTCTGATTAAGAAAAACCGGTATTGCAATGGACTCAGGCAACAATCTTTTTTTGAGCTCTAAAATCGTTTTTGAAACCGAAGTAATTTCAGTGCCACTATTACCTTTTGCTCTTGATAGGTAAATTAAAATAGATTCATCTTTGGCATCCTTATCACGATTCTTTGCTCGCTGGCCCTGCTCCCATTGCACGCTTTTAATGTAGGAAGTTGCTTCTTCGCGAAGCATATCCAATTCATTTTGCTTTATAGGGAATGTTGAGTTGTGTTCCATCTTTTAGTTATCAGTCTTCAGTCTTCAGTACACAGTTTGCAGTTGAGTTCACTGGATTTAAGAGACTTCTTTTAAAATTTATTTGATTCCGAATTTATTTGGATTTTTCATCATGTAATTAATCAACCTTCCTACTTCCATACTTTTTTCTGTAAGCTCAGTACATTTTTCTTTGGTTATGTATTCGCAGGCCTCAGTAAAATCAAGCCATAATTGTGTTTCACTATTTTCCATATCAGCGTCTGACATCTTACTTTTGAAATGCTTTTCATATTGACGCTTTCTATAGCCCTCTGAAATATTTGAGCAAACTGACCTCCTTGATCTTGTAATTTGAGAAGTAAGAGCAAACAATTCAGATTTAGGCCATGATTTTGTAAAGTGAAAAATCTCCATGGCCAAATCAAACCCCTTTTGATAAGCCAATAATGTTTTAAATCCCATAATAATTTTAAATTAATCGACTGCCAATTGCTCACTGCCAACTGCATCCTGCTTACTGCCTACTGCCTACTGCATCCTGAAAACTTCTCATCTCAAACTGGCCATTTCAATCGGCGCTTTGGCCAATTCATTCATTATTTCAGGTGTTTTGCTATACAAGCGCTGAATTATTCTATGGGGCGCAAAACAATATTTGTTAGATTTCACGGTATTCCATTTTTGTAACGTCTGTTTACTGAAATATCCCCCCTCGCTAAATTCGCCTACGGATTGCACCTCATCCAATCTCAACGATAAAGCGTAAGATTCTAAGGGAATTTCCTTTTTAGCTATTCCCTCTAATATAGCATGGGTAATCTCATTTTCGTCTTTGGCAAAAACGTTATGAAACGGTCCAAGATCAATACGCTTAATATATTTGGGCTTAACAGATTTAAGCTTGCGATCTATGCCATAGGCCATAGTATCTAAATCCATCTTGCGATCAGCAACGGTTTTTAGGACTTCGTAGATTTCAGTCTTATCTTTTTCAATTGATTTTCCATCATAATTGAAATACATATAACAAAAGAATGGCCGATTGCTTGCTACGTCATAAAAACTCCAACTTGTAATATATTCTTGGGTGAATCCTTTGGGTGATTTTATGATTTTACCCTGGACAAAGCGGTTGAAAATAAACTTTTGTTCTACTGAAGTATAATACACAATAGAAGCTGCTTGAAAAAGTCTCTCTTGTCTAACCGGTTGCTTTTTACGAAGCAGTTGATCTAAAAATTCATTTTGTAAGCTTTCTACAGACTTTAACTTATCCAGATACTCTTTTCTTAAAGCTAAATCGTTGAACAAATACCTAAATTCCAAATAGTTTGGAAATCCAGATTCGGTTAGGTCAACCTTCATATTGTCCTCTCCATCGTACATGTACTTTACCCGCATCGCCTCGATGGAATACAAAAGTAAATCACAATATTGCTTAAAGAACACCAGCTCCTGCTCAGTGCAAAGATTGTTTTTCTGTACACTAACAATCAATTCCTTCAATACGAAATCTACCTTTTTATGATAGAAAACGTATTGTTCCTTGGAGTCAAGAACAGCTGAATCTAAGGGCGTAACAATCATGTATGGTTTTTAATGAAATTTGATTAACACAAAGATTTTAAGATGTGGATTTAGAAAAAGTTCCACCCAAATTTGAGAAAATGCAGATTTAGCTCAGTAAATCCTCACTGTCAGCTCCTTTGGTTGGCGCTGCTTTTGGCTCCTCATCACCAGAAGGTGGTGCGGCGTCGGCTTTGTAATAATCTTCAAAGATTTCTTTCATGTCAATGCCATATCGCTCTGCAAAGTTCTTCTGGATATCAACATCCTTTGCGCGAATTTCCTGTAGAGCTTCGGCATAGCTGCTGTATACACCTTGCATAACTTTTTCATGAACTGGAATATTATCCATCATTTCCTGACGGGCTTTGGCACTAGCTGTGTGCATAGATGCTAAAGTTTCACCTATATGCTCGTCTGTTTTAACGCCTAAGTGCTCCAAAATGGCAGCAAACTCTTGGTCGGTTCTTGCTTTTAAAGCAACAACATAACCATCGTAGTATTTCAATCGCTCTTCGGTATCACTTTTTAGTTTAGCACGATGCGTTTGCAAATTACTTCGCAGCGAAGTCAATACTTTAATGGTGAGATTGTGTTTATGCACAAAACTATCTTTTGATGCTGCTAGTGTGGTGTAAGCGTTTTTAAGACCTTCAAGTTCTTCAACTTCCTGCTCCAACCCAGTTACTTTACCAATTGCCTGTGCATATTCAGCAGATTGCTTATCAACGATTTCCTCCAAAGCCTGTCTTGCCTGTTTTAGTGCCGCATACTTCTCTTCTAATTTACCTTCAACTTCTTTTTTCTTCTCTAAGGCTTTAGTATGGTTTTTGGTTGCCTCAATAATCGCAGTCTGTAATTTATCTTCGACTTCCTTGATTTCAACCTCTCGGTTTTTAAGTCTTGTTACTGCGGCCTGTGATTTAAAACTCAATTCATTAAGCAATGTTTGTACATCTGCGCTTTCAATACGCTCTTGAAACATGGCCTTGGCCTTATTATCGGCTGCATCCCTATCTTTTTGGGCAGAATCCAGTTCCTGTTGGGCTTCTCTTATCTTACTTTTTCTGCCCCACAGATTATTCCACCATGTGTCAGGTTTGGCTTCTGCATCTTCCAATTCTACCTTTGCACGTTCCAAACGTTTAATCGCGTCATCAATAACTTTTTGCTCATCTGCATTTAGAGAAGAAAAATCCTCGAAAATGATTCCAACTTCATCTTGATAATCGGTCAAATCCTTTATAGCGTCCAAAAGGGTTGTTCTATCTTTCTCGGCCATATGTACCACATCATCTAAGGTAGCATTCAGTATTTTTTGACGACTTTCTGGGTCGTCCTCTTGTGCCAGTTTAGATTTCATGGTGTCAATTGCTTTGCCCCAATTAACATCTACTTTTTCGCTCTTTTCATTCGTGTTGGTTTCCAATAGGTTAAAATCGTCAGACATGTTGTATTTGTGTTTTGAAGTTAGTTATTATTGATGGACAATTTCGATAAAAATTATCGTAAATAAAATTTTTGTCCCGCCTATTTATACGTATCCTAAATTTAATATTTGTTACACTCCAGTCAGATATTCAAATTATTACCTTATCCAGAGAAATTTGAACATTGCCATTAAAAATATGATTGGGGTTTAGGTATTGAATTGTTTACGGTTTCCTTTTGAGCTACAGTTATCAAC
>JBCCOJ010000160.1:0-7554 GCA_039025415.1 Bacteroidota bacterium
AGCGAATCCTGAGGTAACATAACCACCAGGACTATTAATATAGAGATGTATATCCTCATCACTCAAGGCATCAAGGTATAGTAATCTATCAATGACATGCTTGGCTGATTTATCCTCAACCATACCCCACAAAAAAACCTTTCTGTCTTCAAGTAATTTACTATCAATGATATCTTGTGCTTTTGCTTGCTTGCTCATATCTTAAATTTAGTTTTGTTAAAAATAAAAAAAGGTTTGCCAACCTGACAAACCTTTTACATTTAGTTTAGGCCTCACCCGAAATTTTTTTAAAATTTCGACCTCTCCATAGGAGAGGTAAGCTTTTCTACTCAAAAAAACTTATCAGGCTCTTTTAATCTTTATCTATATCAACGAATCTATTGCCTCGGTATAAGAGTTCTTAGGAGCAACTCCAACTTGACGCCCTACCACCTCACCGTTCTGGAACACCAAAACAGTCGGGATATTTCTAACCCCATATTTAGCCGCAAATTCTTGATTTGCATCAACATCAACTTTTCCTACCACAGCCTTGCCATCGTATTCTTTGCTAATTTCATCTATTATAGGTCCAACCATTCTACAGGGACCGCACCAAGCAGCCCAAAAATCAACCATTACTGGCTTATCACTTTTTAACACTGTTTCTTCAAAGGTTGCATCTGTTATTTCTAATGCCATAATTTTATATGTTACGTTATTATAATTCCATTTAATTTACAAACTTAGTCAAAAATAAACCGAAACCTTACAGCTCAAGTATTTGATTTGATTATGCGATTATTGATTGTTTTAATTTTTTACTTCTTATCATAATTGGCGCATTTAGATTCACTTACAATTCGCATTATAAAACTCCACAACTTCTGACGCACCATTGACCACTTTTTGCTTAATGGCTTCTTGAAGTTTGGGACAATCGAAAAAATACTTCGCTAAAAACTTACTTTTCAAACCCAACAGGCCCTGTTCAACCCTAACAAAATAGGGGTCTTCTCGTTTTTTAAATAATGATGTTGACCACATTACATTATCATCGTCAAACCACTCCAGTCTATAATGACTAAGTTGTCCTTTGGTTACAATTCTCAAAAAATGTTGTTCCCCTTTTCGGCTATCTGGATAATATGCCATACTCAATGGGTCTCCCGTTTGTAAAAGCATCGACTCAGAGCGCAATAAAAAACCCTCATAGACAAACCCATCAGATCTAAAGGCTTTAACTTTATTCCTTCTAAACTTCTTAGTCTTTCCATTTACATCGGTAAGTCGTATTTTATTAAAGAATTTATCAGACCCAAACCCTCCTTCTTTGATGTAGACTACTTTTCCATAAATGGTGTCGTTTGTATTTAAGACTAAATAACCGGATTGATCATTCTGGGAAATCAAAACTTCAGAAAAGCACATAAACAAACACAATATCGGATATGGCAATAGCTTGTGAATTATTAAATTCATCTTCAGTATGATTTTAGATGAATTCAATTCAGCTTAAATTTCACGTCATTCGACTCCAAGCTATCTAGTAGCTCTTGCGAAATCTTAACCTTTTGCTTTCTGCTGGGCATGGTCAATTTAATTTTATCATCATGGTCGTAAATGATAAAATGGAGATTATGCTTGCCGGTATGGGCTTTAAATACATTTTGTAACTCCGAAATACGATGCTCTTGTAAATCTCTTATGTTTAATTGTATTGAAAGTTTCTTGGCATACGCTTCCATAACATCGTGAAGCAGCTGGAAATTGTTGAATTGAATTCTCGGTTCGCCACGTTTACCTGTTTCCCTATTAATCCAACCTTCACGCACAAAGGCCTTCACATAAATAAAGCTATTCTGAACTAAAAAATGACGAAACTTTAGGTATTCCTCTCCAAATATCCTGAACTCAAAGCTATCGGTATAATCCTCAACCGTAAAGGCTGCCCAACCTTTACCCTGTTTGCTTACACGGTGTTGGATATCTGTAACCAC
The DNA here is from genome assembly GCA_039025415.1 of Bacteroidota bacterium. GTDB lineage: Bacteria > Bacteroidota > Bacteroidia > Flavobacteriales > Flavobacteriaceae > Psychroserpens. The sequence goes on from JBCCOJ010000160.1 coordinate 1,980, forward strand.
TCCACCAAAGGTCAACTCGCGATTGACATAGGTCTCAAGAGTACTGAACATTGCAAGATTGGCATTACAAAAGGTTTTCATTTCGGTTTTGAAATCATCCAAAGGGTGACCCGAAATATAAACCCCAACAACCTCCTTTTCTTGGGCTAATTTTTTCATTGTTCCCCATTCTTCACAAGGTGGTACCTGCGGCTCTGCAATCTGGACATCACTTGAAGCGCCGAAAAGACTGACTTGCGCAGAATTTTCATTTTCTTGGTGTTTTGCACCGTACTTTATGGCCTTTTCCAAAAAAGTAATGCCATCACCATCATCGTGGAAATATTGTGCCCTGTGCGTATCGCCAAAACCATCAAAGCCACCGGCTAAAGCCAAATTCTCAAAGGCCTTCTTATTAGCCGCACGCAAGTCAATACGCTTGGCCATATCAAAAATGGATTTGTAATTTCCGTCCTTTTTTCGATTTTCAACAATGGTCTTTACCGCACCGTGTCCAACGCCTTTAATCGCTCCCATCCCGAAACGAACCGCACCATTCTTGTTTACAGAGAATTTATAATAGGATTCATTGACATCTGGACCTAGAACATCCAATCGCATGCGCTTACATTCTTCCATAAAAAAGGTCACCTGCTTGATGTCATTCATATTATTTGATAACACTGCAGCCATGTATTCTGCTGGATAATGGGCTTTTAAGTATGCGGTTTGGTAAGCTATCCAAGCATAACAGGTAGAATGGGATTTATTAAAGGCATAACTCGCAAATGCCTCCCAGTCTTTCCAGATTTTTTCTAATTTCTCGATATCATGACCGTTTGCAGAAGCCTGTTCTAAAAATTTTGGTTTCATCTTGGCCAGTACCGCAATCTGTTTCTTACCCATTGCCTTACGCAGTACATCGGCTTCACCTTTTGTGAAATCAGCCAATTTTTGGGAAAGCAACATCACTTGCTCTTGGTAAACGGTAATTCCGTAGGTTTCCTTTAGATATTCTTCCATGGCGGGAAGGTCGTAATCAATGTCTTCCTCGCCGTGCTTCCTTCTAACAAAACTCGGGATATACTCCATCGGGCCCGGACGGTAAAGGGCGTTCATCGCTATTAAATCCTCAAAAACGGTTGGTTTCAAGTCCTTAAGGTGTTTTTGCATCCCCAGCGATTCGTATTGGAACACCCCAACAGTTTCACCGCGTTGAAACAGTTCGTAGGTTTTCTCGTCGTCAAGCGGAATGTTCTCAATATCCAAATCGATGTTATCCTTGGCTTTTAAGATACTTACCGTGTCCTTAATAAGAGTCAAGGTTTTTAAACCAAGAAAATCCATTTTCAAGAGACCAGCGTCCTCTACCACCGAGTTGTCAAACTGCGTGACGTATAAATCGGAATCCTTGGCTACAGAAACGGGGACAAATTTGGTAATATCGTCTGGCGTGATGATAACCCCGCAGGCATGAATTCCAGTGTTTCTGACTGAACCCTCTAAAGTTCTGGCGAGATTGACGGTTTCAGAATCCAAACCGCTACCTTCTGAGATTGTCAATAATTGATTTACTTTTTCTAAGTCTTCCTGACGGAATTTTTGACCCAGCTCCTTTTCCGATAGGCCAAAAATTTTGTTCAATTTGGACATGGTAGGAATCAACTTGGCAATTCTATCGGCCTCAAATAGTGGCAAATCCAAAACCCTCGCGGTATCTCGAATCGAAGATTTCGCCGCCATGGTACCGTAAGTAATAATTTGCGCCACCTGATTGGCACCGTATTTTTCAATGACGTAGTCCATAACCCGGCTTCGGCCCTCATCGTCAAAATCAATATCAATATCCGGCATGCTGATACGGTCTGGATTGAGAAAGCGCTCAAAAAGTAAATCGTATTTAAGCGGGTCTATATTGGTAATCCATAAACAGTAGGCCACCACCGAACCTGCCGCTGAACCACGACCAGGACCAACCGAAACGTCCATATTTCGAGCCTCACGGATAAAATCCTCAACAATTAAAAAATAGCCTGGATAGCCCGTATTCTCGATAACGCTTAATTCAAAATCGATACGTTCCTTAATGTCATCGCTTAAATTTTCGCCATAGCGCTTTTTCGCCCCCTCATAAGTTAAGTGACGTAAATAAGCATTTTCACCGCGCTTACCGCCATCGGCTAAATCTTCGTCGTGCTTAAATTTCTCAGGAATATCAAAAGCGGGCAACAATACGTCTCTAGCCAATTCAAAAGGTTCGATTTTATCCACAACCTCCTGAATATTTGTAATTGCTTCTGGTACGTCCTTGAACAGGGATTTCATCTCATCGGCAGACTTAAAATAGTATTCCTGATTGGGTAAACCGTAACGATAACCACGACCTCGACCAATTGGCGTGGCCTGTTTTTCACCATCCTTAACACAGAGAAGAATATCGTGAGCGTTGGCGTCTTCCTTTTTACAATAGTAAGTGTTATTGGTGGCTAGAAGTTTAATGTCGTGCTTTTTGGCAAAATCAATCAGAACTGGATTTACCCGGTTTTCATCTTCTTGATTATGACGCATTAATTCGAGGTAGAGATCATCCCCGAATTCGTTTTTCCACCAGAGCAGAGCTTCCTCGGCTTGTTTTTCGCCTACATTCAACACCTTACCGGGTACCTCGCCGTATAGGTTTCCGGTAAGGACTATGACGTCTTCCTTATATTTTTGAATAAGCTTTTTATCGATTCTTGGTAAATAGTAAAAGCCGTCAACAAAGGCATGAGACGATAATTTTGCCAAATTATGATAGCCATTTTTATTCTTGGCAACCAGGACCATTTGATAGCCGTTATCTTTTCTAGTTTTGTCAAGGTGATTTTCACAAACGAAGAACTCACAACCAATAATTGGTTTTATTTCTCTACCGTCGAATACTTCCCCATTTTCCTCAGCTTCCGTTTTTTCAGCCTTGATAGTTTTGTTGTGATTCCCCACAGCTCGCACAAAATGAAAAGCGCCCATCATGTTAGCGTGGTCAGTTAGGGCTACAGCTGGCATTTTATGTTCGGCAGCTACAGAAACCAAGTCTGAAATACTGATAGTGGATTGCAATACCGAAAATTGGGAGTGGTTATGGAGATGCACAAAATCAACATCCTTTAAGTCTGCTATATTCTCGTTAATTTCCGTTTCGGAAATATCCTTATCCTGCAGCTTTTGGAGTCTGGCATTGATTTTAGCACTCTCCTTTTTAAGGTTGATGTGCTTAAGGCCAATAAGCTGAATTGGTTTGGGGTTTTCACGATTGAAACGCTCGAAATAATCAGGTTGAACGTCCAATTGATTCTTGGTATATTCCTTAAGCCGAATCAACTCAAGAAAACATCTAGTTGTAGCTTCAACATCAGCCGTGGCGTTGTGGGCCTCGGCGAATGGTTCATGGAATAAAAATTCATGCAATTCAGTCAAGGTTGGCAACTTAAATTTACCCCCACGACCTCCAGGTATTTTGCAAAGTGCAGCAGTATGCTCCGTACAAGTGTCTAAAACCGGTAATACCTGAAGTGGATTATCAACCGATTCACGAACGAATTCCGCTCCCATAATATTCACATCAAACCCGACATTCTGCCCAACCACAAACTTTGTTTTTCTAAGAGCTTGATTGAATTTTTCTAGAACCTCTTGAAGTGGGACGCCTTTTTCTTGAGCCAACTCGGTTGAAATACCGTGAATTTTTTCAGCATCATAAGGAATATTAAATCCTTCAGGTTTTACTAAATAATCCTGATGATCAAGACAATTACCCATCTGGTCGTGCAACTGCCATGCAATCTGAATGCAACGCGGCCAATTATCAGTATCGCTTATTGGTGCGTCCCAACGTTTTGGTAATCCTGTGGTTTCGGTGTCGAATATTAAGTACAAGCCCCTCCTAACCTCCCCAAAGGGGAGGGATTTTTTTAGAAAATTAAACTAATTGAGATATAAAATTAAATAGGAATAAGAGTTTGGGAAAATCTATTTTTCAATCTTTATAAACAAAAAAGCCAGTTCAAAACAACTGACTTTAAATATTTGGTTCATAATTTTAAATTAGCTTACCAATTCTAATTTTGCCTTTTCAGAATTAATCGCTAATCGAATCGATACTTGGCGGTAAATTTAACTATCGCTGTCTAGATAATCAGGAGTCCCATCTTCATCGGTATCAACAGCATCATCTGGATTTCCATCCATATTAGGGTCGGCATTTTCTTCGGCGGTTGGCGTGCCATCACCGTCATCGTCATTATCCAAATAGTCATCGGTTAGGTCATTGTCGGTATCTGTTGGATTGCCATCTTCGTCTTGAGATTCAAATTGAGTTAGAATACCATCTCCATCATCATCATTGTCCATGAAGTTTGGCGTACCATCTTCGTCGGTATCGTCATTCATCAAATCACCATCCTCATCTAAATCCTCAAACCTATCTGCTATACCGTCATTATCTGTATCGGCACAATTAAGGGTATCAATTGCAGTCTGAATTGAATTTTGAAAGTCGTCACCACAAATTTCCAATTGTTGCTCCAAATAAAATTTATAATTCTCGCATCCTGCGATATAATTTCCTATCGTTGGATTGTTAAAAGCTTCCTCTGCGGTAGTTCTATTCTGTTCTGCAAATTCACAGGGGAAAACGCATTCATTTAAACTTTCAATCTCCTCTTGAATGCTGCCGTCCTCATCGCCGCAATACAAAAATTGATTTTCCAGAGCAGCACGATAGGCTTGACAAGCGGAAGTATATTCGTCACTATTTATATACTGAACTTCCTCAGAAAAGGTTGCCTGAAAAGCATTTCGGGCAGAAACCACGGGGCCATTTGTATCTGCACAAGTGGTCATTTCAGCTGAAATAATACCTGATAATAAAGGTACTTGAAAAAAGATACCCTCATTAAAACCAATTATTTCCTCACCAGATTCATCAAAGGCCAAAAATTCAAATGTACCAGTAAAGGTATTGTTTACAATTTCATCAATCTTAAGAAAACCCAGTTCTGGATATAGTGAAACGCTTTCATCTGGTCTATTGTTGGTCGAGAACTCCTCCCCCTCAAAAGTTACTACTCTAGCATCGCGTCCAGAGATTTCTCCGAAAACATATTCTCCAATGGAAGCATTAGGCACCGTTAAGAATATTTCATCGGTACTGTTTTGTGCTGAAATTGTTAGAAATCCTGCCTCATTAATTGAGGCGCTAAACGCATTGGCTCGCCAAAAGTTGTTGTTCTTGTTTGCTTGAACGGATGGGGTGTTGAACTCAGTATCTTCACAATTATAAAAAAGAAATATTGTGAATATCAAAAGGCTAAACTTTTTCATAGACATTATCTGTTTAAACGTGCATTGATAATTAAAAAAAAATTAGCGTGTTTCCAATGCCACAATTTAAGAGGCTAAAAATAAAATTTTAAAAATTAGTTTTTGGAGTAAAAATCGTGATTTATACTGAAAATTTACACTATCTTTGCCCCCTCATTAATAATAGGGGTCGTGAACCCCACAAATTAATTAAATATGCCAGTAAAAATTAGATTACAAAGACACGGTAAAAAAG
>JBCCOJ010000161.1:0-7528 GCA_039025415.1 Bacteroidota bacterium
AAAAAATCCCAAACTTGTTAAAAACCTATTGATTACTTCTAAATGGTTAGGTTTTATATTTTGGCTTGAAGCATTATATTGCAATACAAATACTTCTTTTACTGCATGGCTCAAGAAACTAAATATACCGAGGATAACATACGCTCATTGGATTGGAAAGAACACATCCGAATGCGCCCCGGGATGTATATTGGCAAGTTGGGTGATGGTTCATCTCCAGACGATGGGATTTATATCCTGCTTAAGGAAGTCCTTGATAATTCAATCGATGAATACGTCATGGGCGCTGGTAAAACCATCGAGATTTCTATACAGGGTAATAAAGTGATTGTAAGGGATTACGGTCGCGGTATTCCACTGGGAAAGGTAGTAGATGTTGTTTCAAAAATGAATACCGGCGGAAAATACGATTCGCGCGCCTTTAAAAAGTCCGTTGGTCTTAATGGAGTAGGTACTAAAGCGGTGAATGCCTTGTCCAATTACTTTAGGGTGGAATCTAATAGGGATGGCAAATCTGCTTCGGCCGAGTTTGAGCAAGGCACACTTACCAATCAAGAATTACTTGATGACACCTCAAGACGCAAGGGCACTAAAGTATCATTTGTTCCAGACGATAGTATTTTTAAGAACTACAAGTATCGCAATGAGTACGTAGAAAAAATGCTAAAGAACTATGTTTACCTAAATCCAGGGCTTACCATAGTTTTTAATGGCGAAAAGTTTTACAGCGAAAATGGCTTAAAGGATTTATTATCTGATAATATCGCTGAAACAGATAGACTCTATCCAATCATCCATTTGAAGGGAGATGATATTGAAGTGGCAATTACTCACAGCAAAACCCAATATTCTGAGGAATACCGAAGTTTCGTTAATGGTCAAAACACCACCCAAGGGGGTACGCATCTGGCGGCTTTTCGTGAGGCTTTGGTTAAGACATTACGTGATTTCTACGGAAAGAATTATGAGTCTTCCGATATTAGAAAATCAGTTGCTTCGGCAATTTCAATTAAGGTGATGGAGCCCGTTTTTGAAAGTCAGACCAAAACTAAATTGGGCTCTACCGACATGGGGGGCGATTTACCTACGGTAAGGACCTACGTTAACGATTTCCTGAAGAAATACTTAGATAATTATCTGCATAAGAATCCTGAAACCGCCGAAAAGATTCAGAAAAAAATATTGCAAGCAGAACGCGAGAGGAAGGAGCTTTCAGGTATAAGAAAATTAGCCAGGGACAGGGCGAAGAAAGCCAGTTTGCACAATAAGAAATTAAGGGACTGCCGAGTTCATTTCGGCGATACCAAAAACGAACGAAATTTAGAGACCACACTTTTTATTACCGAGGGGGATTCTGCCTCTGGTAGTATTACTAAATCGCGAGATGTTAATACACAAGCTGTTTTCAGTTTAAAAGGAAAACCGCTGAACAGTTACGGATTGAGCAAAAAGATAGTTTATGAAAACGAAGAGTTCAATCTACTTCAGGCAGCCTTGAATATCGAAGATTCGCTTGAGGATTTACGCTATAATAATGTGGTTATCGCAACAGATGCCGATGTAGATGGCATGCACATTAGGTTGTTATTGATTACGTTTTTCCTTCAGTTCTTTCCAGAAATTATAAAAGAAGGACATTTGTATATTCTGCAAACGCCTTTATTTAGAGTGCGTAATAAAAAGGAAACCATTTACTGTTATTCAGAAGAGGAGCGCATTGCGGCCATTGAAAAATTAAAGCCTAAACCTGAGATTACAAGATTTAAAGGTCTCGGCGAAATTTCACCTGATGAATTCAAGCATTTTATAGGTGAAGATATCCGTTTAGACCCTGTAATGTTGGATAAGGATATGTCAATCGAGGAATTATTATCCTTTTATATGGGTAAGAATACACCAACACGACAAGAATTCATTATCGACAATCTTAAAGTTGAACTTGACCTCGTAGAATAAATCATGCGAACCAATAACGGAAAAGTCAAAAACACCATTGTTTCGGTATACTTTATAGTCATTGTACTTATAATAGTGTTTGCCACTTTATCCCGAGTGTTCACCGATTTTACAACCGATACAGCATTTATTCTCGGGGGAGTGGTGATTGCAATTATCGTTATTTTTTTCATAGTCCATAATATTTCCAGATATTTTGAATATGATAGTGACGGGAGCAAGATTATCATTTTAAATCGAGGCTTATTGCTTTCAGACCGTTTTAATTATCGAGAAAACAAGATAGAGTTTGATAAAGACCGATTGGTTGCTTATAAAATCAATAATTTTTTCTTCTACAGGACCTTAGTGGTTATAACCAAGGATTCAAAGGGTAAAAATTATAAGCATACCTTTAATATTACTCTATTAAGCACAAAAAAGCGACGATATATCAGGCAGTCGCTAAGAAAAACCGTAAAATTGAACAAAGCAGGAGCAACGATAGATGAGTGAAGAAACTAACGAATTAGAAAACGCAGAAAACGATTTACCCCAAGAAAGCATTACCCGAGTCACGGGAATGTATAAAGATTGGTTTTTGGATTACGCATCCTACGTAATTTTAGAGCGTGCGGTACCGGCCATTGAGGACGGATTCAAACCAGTTCAGCGACGTATCATGCATTCCATGAAAGATTTAGATGATGGTCGCTATAACAAGGTAGCCAACATCGTCGGGCATACGATGCAATACCATCCCCACGGTGATGCCAGTATTGCTGATGCCATGGTACAAATCGGTCAAAAGGATTTATTGATTGATACCCAAGGTAATTGGGGAAATATTCTAACCGGAGATAGTGCTGCGGCCTCGAGATATATTGAGGCCCGATTATCTAAATTTGCTTTGGATGTTGTTTATAACCCTAAAATTACGGATTGGCAGGCTAGTTATGACGGTAGAAGAAAAGAGCCCATAAATCTGCCAGTCATGTTCCCACTACTTTTAGCTCAAGGTGGCGAGGGGATAGCAGTTGGATTATCTACCAAGATTTTACCCCATAATTTTGTGGAGCTGATTGATGCTTCAATCAAACATCTAAAAGGAAAACGATTTAAACTATATCCAGATTTCCCTACTGCGGGAATCATTGACATTACCGATTATAAAGATGGACTTCGTGGTGGTAAGGTTAGGGTGCGTGCCAAAATTTCGCAGTATGACCGCAATACTTTGGTCATTACTGAAATACCCTACGGAACAAACACGGGTTCCTTAATCGATTCGATATTAAAGGCGAATGATAAGGGTAAAATCAAGATTAAGAAGATTGAGGATAATACCGCAGCCAATGTCGAAATTTTAGTGCATTTACCTAGTGGAATTTCACCCGATAAGACCATTGATGCGCTCTATGCCTTCACCAATTGTGAAACCTCCATTTCACCGCTTGGCTGCATCATTGAGGACAACAAACCCTTGTTTATTGGTGTTTCTGAAATGTTACGCCGAAGTACCGAAAGAACCGTTGAACTTCTGAAAAGTGAACTCGAGATTAAACTTGGTGAGTTCGAAGAACAATGGCACTTTGCCTCGCTGGAACGTATTTTTATTGAAAACCGAATCTATCGTGATATTGAGGAAGAGGAAACTTGGGAAGGCGTTATCGCTGCTATAGACAAAGGCCTACAACCGCACATCAAACATCTAAAACGTGCCGTGACCCAGGATGATATCGTGCGCTTGACCGAAATACGAATCAAGCGAATCTCTAAATTTGATATCGATAAGGCACAGCAGAAAATTGATGCGTTGGAAGACCAGATTGCTGAGGTTAAGCATCATCTTGCCAATTTGATTGATTACGCAATCGCCTATTTCCAAAGACTGAAAAAGGACTACTCCGAAGGTCGCGAGCGTAAAACCGAAATCCGGATTTTTGAGGATGTTGACGCTACCAAAGTCGTTATAAGAAATACCAAACTATACGTCAATCGCGCTGAAGGATTTATCGGTACCTCTCTTAGACGTGATGAATACGTTTGTGATTGTAGTGATATTGATGACATAATCTGTTTTACCAAAGAAGGTAAAATGATGGTCACTAAAGTGGATAGCAAGACTTTCATTGGTAAGGATATTGTTCACGTGGCGGTCTTTAAGAAAAAAGACAAACGTACGATTTATAACATGATTTATCGGGATGGCAAGAAAGGGCCGACTTACGTCAAACGATTTGCTATCACCGCTGTAACCAGAGATAGGGAGTACGATTTAACTAACGGCAACAAAGGCTCGGTGATGTGGTATTTCTCAGCCAATCCCAATGGCGAAGCCGAAGTCGTAACCGTGTATCTACGCCAAGTTGGTAGTATTAAAAAACTAAAATGGGATTTAGACTTTGCTGAAATTCTCATCAAAGGTCGTTCGTCAAAAGGAAACCTGGTCACCAAATACGCGGTCAAGAAAATCGAGCTTAAGGAAAAAGGCGTTTCCACTCTCAAACCTAGAAAAATTTGGTTTGATGACGTCGTGCAACGCTTAAATGTTGATGGGCGAGGGGAGTTGCTAGGGGAATTTAGAGGCGAGGATAGATTGCTTATCATCACTCAAAACGGTTTGGCCAAGACCATTCTACCCGAAATCACCGCACGATTTGACGATGATATGATTGTACTTGAAAAATGGATGCCCAAAAAACCGATTTCCGCGATTTATTACAATGGCGAAAAGGAACTTTATTATGTCAAGCGCTTTTTGATTGATAATGAGGGGAAGGAAGAAGGTTTCATCTCAGACCATCTCGATTCCCGACTTGAAATCGTTTCCACCGACTGGAAACCGCTCGCTGAAATAGAATTTACCAAAGAACGCGGCAAAGACCGCAAGGACAACGAAACCGTCAATCTTGAGGAATTTATTGCCATTAAGGGCATAAATGCACTCGGCAACCAATTGACCAAGGAGAAGGTCAACCAAATCAATTTGCTAGACCCCTTACCTTACGAAGCTCCAGAACCAGTGCACGCCGAGGATGTTGAGGTGGTTGATGAAACTGAGGTAAATCCAATTAAACCTGATGCAACTTCACCAAAAGCTGATGATACCAACATGGGTAAAGATGGGGAGCAGGGGAGTTTGTTTGATTGAGATTATTTAAAGCGCGGATTTGCAATCCGCGCAATGTTTTCAATGCGTAAAGTACCCATACATCTGCCAAATAAAAAGTCCAATACCCGCTAGTATTAAATAGACATTAGCGGCTTTATAAAAGGCATCGTAACTTTTAAGTTTTTTCCATTGGGTAAGTATAAATACAATTGGGATGAGTGCTATTATCTGCCCAAATTCAACCCCAACATTAAAACTTATAATCTTTGCCAGAATGCTGCCCTCGCCCATATCAAAGGATTGCAGTCTTGTGGAAAGTCCAAAACCGTGAATCAATCCAAAAATAAATACCATCAGCAATAAGTTTGGGGATTTTAGACCCATTTTCTCAAACCCACCTAGATTCTCGAAACCTTTATACAATACACTTAGGGCGATTACGGCGTCAATTAAATGTTCATCGGCCAATATCTCGAGATAGGTTGCTCCAATTAACGTTATACAATGGGCGAGCGTAAAAACTGAAATGAACTTTACGATATCCTTAAAACCATTGAGATAAAATACAACACCTGTTAAAAAAAGCAAGTGGTCGTATCCCGTAACCATGTGCTTCGCGCCAACGTAAATGTAAGACCATAATCTGCCATCATTAAGTAGCTCTTGGTCTGCAGAGCTTACGCCGTGCGCCCAACCGGCCAGTGGAAGAATCAGAGCAAAAAGTAAAAAAGGAATTTTACCGTTATATCTCATGCCTTTTTCTTTTTATTGAAAAACAGGAATAACCCACCAATAATCAAAACGCTAGCAATTATGAACCAATACAGCGGAATACCATCATCCTCACCATGGCTGTGAGAGTGAGCGTGGCTGTCATGGTCATGCGTTACTTCAAAAGACAAGGTCGCCCAATTTGACTCGTGGGTCAAGCCAGCTTCTTCTGATAATTCTAGATGAATTGTTCTTAAAAACCAAATGCCATCATGGCTTAATTTGAAGGTAATGATACCACTTGAATCCGTGCGTAATTGTTCTCCAGTCTCGTGCTTATGACCATCTTCTGATTTTTCATCCTCATCCTTGTGCTCATGAGCATGGTCGTGGTTATCTTCATCACCATCGTGCTTGTGCTCGTGACTATATGTATCGCCATCGTGACTATGGCTATGCTCATGATCAGCGTGGTCATGTCCTTTTTCATCTCCATGGTCGTGTGCATGTTCGTGATCATGGTCTTTCTCATCGTTTTCATGCTCATGTTCATGAGTATGTGACTTGCCATCATGCGAATGGCTGTGTTTGTGATTTGCATCATGTTCGTTCTTATCACTTCCGGCATGATCATGTTCATGTGCGGCATTATCAGTATCGTGACTATGGTTATGGTCATGGTCATGGTCATGGTCATGGTCATCTGCTGCATGGTCGTGTTCGTGATTGTCATCATGGGAATGATGCTCATCGTGATGATGGTGGTGATGGGTTGTGGCACGATAATCTACGTAAACCAAATGATTTGGTAGAGGTTTCCCATTACGCAAAAGCTTTATACTGATGGAATCACCAGTGAAAAGGTCATACGGATTACTTCCGGGAACAAATTCTATAGGATAGCCCAACTCGGTCGACCAATCAGAACTTTTGTTATTTCCAACTTGGAACATGGCTTTCACATGTTTGGAGTATTTTTCAACAGCATTTTCGGCCATTAAATCGTTTGCTTTTCGATATTCTAACATATCGATAATACCGTCGTGTTCAAGATAACTATTGAATTTTTCGGCAGTCATTTCAATATTTCGTGCAGCGGTGGAAACACCCATAACGTAAGTCCCGCTTTCCCCGGTTTGAAATTCGAATAGCGTCTTGTTATCTTTATCAATCCATAGTGAGCTGTCAACTTCCATGCGTTGACCATTTATGAGCAAGCTTGCATCAAGCATCCGGTCACGAGCAATTACATTGTCACTTTTATCAAAATTTCCATTAAATAATTGAATGGTGGCTTCCTGATTCGGTTTTAAAAAGTAACCGTCTAATTTTATATAGAGGTTATGGCTACAAAATATGATGAAACAAAAAAGAAGAATAATTCTGGTTTTCATGTTCTAATACCTTTTTAAGTTTGGCTTGTCTAAGAATTAGTCCTTACTTCAAGACTATTCTAATTTTAAACGTAAAAATATACTAATCAGTTTTGCAAATTAAGGCTTTTAATAATTTTTTACATTTTCTGTTTCTAGTAAGATTTGAAAATAACAGTGTATAAGTTTTCCGGCATCTTCAGGAATGACCTATTAATTTTCTTCCTGGTTTTAAAAACAAATGGTCAAGAACAATAACGATTTTAAACCACGTATAAGTTTAATTTCAATTATTTAATCCTACTAGGTCTTATTGATGACTTAATCTAAGTTGAGGGGTGAGCGCTTATTTGGGGGTTTACCTAATCAATAATAAAAATAATCTTTTTTCTAA
>JBCCOJ010000162.1:0-7466 GCA_039025415.1 Bacteroidota bacterium
GACATGGATTTGGATTTATTTATAGTTGCCCATGCGCAAGATGATAATTCTGACCAAACAACGCTTAGTAAATTATATCGAAATAATAATAATGGCACTTTTACAGATGTTACCGCAGAAGTAGGCTTGATTAATTTATTTCCTCCCAATGAAGATCTTGAGCTTTTTCTTGGTCTTGTCGGTTTTAAATATGGTGCGTCTTGGGGAGATTATGACAATAATGGTTTTCCCGATTTATTATTAACGAATGCTGAGAGTGTTCAGTTATTTTCAAATCAAGACGGAATATTTACCGATGTTACTGAGGCCTCGGGAATCGTGACGGGAAGTCTTTGCAGAAACACCGGCGCAACATGGTTCGATTATAACAACGACGGCTTTTTGGACCTTTACATAAATGACTGGGATTTCTGCGAGACAAATTCCCTTTTTCTAAATAATGGCGATGGCACTTTTCAAAATGTAACCGCTAATTCAGGTGTTCAAGACAATGGGGATTTTGCCAGCTACGTTGGTTTTCCCTTTGATATTAACGAAGATGGGCTAATGGACATCTATATATCCAACGATTTTGAAGATTCAAATAACTTCTTTATCAATCAAAATGGGAGCTCATTTATCGACCAAGCTGCTGAATTTGGTCTAGATAATAGGATTGATGATATGGGTATCGCTCTTGGTGATTTTAATTTAGATGGTGCCTTTGATTTTTTTATAACTGGAATTGATGAAGTTGCGCTATTACAAAATGACGGAAGTAATTCATTTACAGAAACTTCAATGGTAAACGGTATTGCCCCTGCAGGATGGGCATGGGGTACACGTTTTGCAGATTTTGACCTTGATGGTGATGAAGATTTGATTATTGTTAATGGTTATGATTTTCAAAATAGGGATGTTGAGAACAATGTTTTCTACAAAAATCTTACAGTCGAGGGCGGGTCTGGTTTTGAGGATATTTCAGGGGAGTTTTCAATTAATGCATTAACCACAAGTGTTGAGGTTTTGGATTTTGATTATGACAATGATGGCGATTTGGATATCTATGTGACTAATTCAGAACAATCTTCATTTCTCTACGAAAACAAGCTGTTAAATTTTAATGAAGAAAATAGTCAACATTTTTTCAAGGTGCATCTTGAGGGAACCATTTCCAATAGAGACGCCATAGGAACAACCCTAACCTTGACTACCAACCAAGGAATCTTGAAAAGATATTATTGTGGTGTTGGATTTCTATCGCAGAGTTTGCAAGCCGTTCATTTTGGTCTTGGAACCGATATTGAAATCCAAAGTCTAGAAATTAAATGGCCGTCTGGATTAATTGAAAACCACACCAATCTTGATATCGATTCTACAATAAAGGCAATAGAAGGTCAAGGATTTGAGGTTTTGGACATATTACCGAGTCAAAAGGTATTTGGGTGCCTTGACCCCACATCATGTACTTACAACCCAGAGGCAACAATAGATGACGGTAGTTGTACTTATTTAAATTCAAATGTTCTCACAGGCCCACAAGAGTCTGGATTTCTTAAAACCGAAACCTATGGCTATTCAATTGCGGAGGGCTCTACTTCGGTTTGGACCGTAACTGGTGGTGAAATTATTGAAGGGCAATCAACTAACGAAATCGTTGTTGAATGGGGCCTAACTGAAACCGGTACCGTAAGCGTTCAGGAAACAGATGGAGAGTGTTTTAGCGAGATTACTGAAATAGCTGTTGCATTATCTGCCAGTGAGCGTCCTGAAGATATATCGATAGCCCGACTTTGGAATGAGATTTTACTCGAATCCATTAGAAATGACTTTGCACGACCAACTGTTCACGCTAGAAATCTGTTTCACACCAGTGTAGCGATGTATGATATCTGGGCCGTTTATAACGATGACGCTAGACTGTATTTGATTGGAAATACGCTTAACGGTTTCAGTAGTGAACTTGAAAACTTCATTCCCACTGAAAATAAAGAGATTTCAATGGATAAGGCGATAAGTTACGCCATGTTCAGGTTATTAAAGTATAGATTTCAAAATTCACCAAATCCAGAAGAGACTAATGGTTTATTAGATTTGACCATGCAGCAATTAGGTCATGATGCCGATTTTGATTCTAATTTATATCAATTTGGAAACGCTGCTGCTTTCGGGAATTTTGTCGCTGAAACTATAATTAATTATGGAAATATCGATGGCTCCCGTGAACAAACGCTTTACGATAATGCCTATTATGAGCCAATTAATGAACCATTGTCACCCAACGTTGAAGGATTTACCATAATGAATGACCCCAACCGATGGCAGCCGCTAAACCTTGATTCTTTTATAGACCAAAGCGGAAACTTAATCGAGGGAGATATGATTGATTTTTTAAGTCCCGAATGGGGTAATGTTTTTCCTTTCGCCATGAACCAAGATGATGCAATTGATTATCAAAGGGATGGTGATAATTATAAGGTGTATAATGACCCTAGAGAACCACCTTTGGTCAATTTGATCCAAGAGGATGAGCCTAGTGAAAATTTTAAATGGGGTTTTAGTCTTGTTTCTATTTGGGGTGCACATTTAGACCCTAACGATGGAGTGATTTGGGATATTTCGCCCAACCAAATAGGTAATATTGATTTTGAAAATCTACCGACAAATTTTAACGATTACCCGAGCTTCTATGATTATTTTGAGGGTGGTGATACAAGTCAAGGTCATTCTATAAACCCGATTACCAACTTGCCATATGAGACTCAATTGGTGCCTAGAGGTGACTACACTAGGGTGCTCGCTGAGTTTTGGGCTGATGGACCCGACTCTGAAACACCGCCAGGTCATTGGTTTACAATTTTGAATTATGTAAACGACCATCCAGAGTTTGAAAAAAGATTAAAAGGTATAGGAGAGGTACTCGACCCTTTGGAGTGGGACGTAAAAGCTTATTTCACTTTGGGTGGTGCTATGCATGATGCGGCCATTTCAGCCTGGAGCGTCAAAGGTTGGTATGATTATGTAAGGCCTATTTCAGCAATTAGAAACATGGCTGCTTTAGGTCAAAGCTCAAATCCATCACTTGACAATTATCATGTTGGAGGTATCCCACTGGTTGAAGGTTTTATTGAATTGGTTGATGAAAGCGATGAGCTTTATCAACAAGACCCGCAGAATCTTGGTAAAATAAAATTGTATAGTTGGCGTGGACCTGATTTCTTAACGACCGAAACTGGTTTTCAAGCTGGAGTTGGTTGGATTTTAGCAGAAGATTGGTGGCCCTATCAACGGCCTACGTTTGTTACTCCTCCTTTTGCAGGTTATGTCTCAGGTCATTCTACCTTTTCTAGGGCAGCGGCCGAAGTGCTTACAGAACTTACAGGAAGTGAATATTTTCCTGGTGGATTAGGGGAGTTTACGGCAAAGCAAAATGAATTTTTGGTTTTTGAGAAAGGACCTTCGGTTGATGTTATTTTGCAATGGGCTACCTATCGAGATGCCTCAGAACAAACCAGTTTATCCCGTATTTGGGGAGGTATACATCCTCCTGCAGATGATATTCCTGGGCGAATAATGGGAGAGAAGGTAGGTAAGGAAGCTTTTTCTTATGCGCTATCATACTTCAGTGATGAAGAAGAGCCTTCATTTCAAACAGAAAGAAGGATTTATCCAAATCCAGTTATAAATCATGAAATATTTGTTACTGCTACAAATGTCTTGGATACGTTTTCACTCTTTGACATTCAGGGTCGTAATGTTGGGATTCAAGAAAAGCAATTTGATGAAGATAGTTTAACAACCAGACTAAGTTTTCCCCAAGATATATCTTTTGGGTTGTACTTTTTGAACATAAGTGGTGATTCAAAAATGATTGTTTTTAAGAATTAAATCGCTGTTTACTTATTCAGGTAAATTCTATGGATAGTGCAAATTGCCTCTACTTTACAGATAAAAAAAGTTTTTAATGTCACGTTTTCTGTCTTGATTTCAAGGCTTTGTTTTCATTGAACATTAATTTTTCATCTTCTCATAAAGCGCTAATTTAAATGTCACATTTTTGGCCTTTGTCCTAAGGGATATTCAGCCTTCAAAAGCATTAGCAAATTTTGAGGATAAATAAATCGATTCTCTTTATAGTTTAAAAAAACGACTTGATTCAAAGTAAAGACCTAAACTCAAAATTTATCTTGAATATTATCTTGATTGCAATACATTTACAGTATGAATAAAGCGGTTGAAGATTTTATACCTAAGCGGGCCATTGAAAGGGTTTCACAACTGTTAGACCATGATAATCTATTGGTAAAGATTAAGCAAGAGCGTAAAACAAAACACGGTGATTATAGACCTTTACCTAACGGAAAACATCAGATTACCATAAATTCAAATTTGAATCCTTATCGATTTTTGATGACCTTGATTCATGAAATTGCCCATTTTGAAGCCTATAAAAATTTTGGAAGAAGTATAAAGCCACACGGCTTTGAATGGAAGCGAACGTTTCAGCATTTAATGTTACCATTTTTAAACCCCAATATATTTCCAAATGAACTTTTACCGCTTTTGGCAAATCATTTTAAAAATCCAAAAGCCACCAGCGATACGGATGTTAAGTTAGCGTTAGCTTTAAAACAATATGATGTACCAAGTAATAAAACCTATATTTTTGAAGTTCCAATTGGAAGTGATTTTAAATTATATAACGGTCGGATTTTTAGAAAAGGAAATAAAAGACGCGTACGTTATGAGTGTATTGAGGTTAAGACTGGACGGTTATATTTGTTCAACCCAAATGCTCAGGTAGACTTGATATGAATTTTTGTATTGCACTCAAAACCTAAGACCTTGACTATTTAAAATCAGACTTTGGCAATTTCGAAAAACAAAATCTTTAGTATCTGAAGTACATAGTATGAACAAAAATTATTACGCAATCTTGATGGCTGGGGGAGTGGGTTCACGCTTTTGGCCAATGAGTACCGAGAATTTTCCGAAGCAATTTCATGATATGCTTGGAACTGGTAAAACCTTAATTCAAAAAACTTTCGACCGGCTAAAACATATAATACCTGAGGAAAATATTTTCATTTTAACCAACGAGCGCTACAATGATTTAGTTTTTGAGCAACTACCATCAGTTACCAAAAGACAAGTTGTTTTGGAGCCGGCAATGAAAAATACCGCCCCTTGTATTTTGTATGCATCTTTAAAAATTCAAAAGGAAAACCCAAATGCAGTAATGATTGTAGCACCGAGTGATCATTGGATTGAAGATGAGAGTGCATTTGTAGCTAATGTGCAAAGTGCATTTGATTTTTGTGTTGAGAATGACGCGTTAATGACTCTTGGTATTAAACCAACTTTTCCCAATACCGGATATGGATATATTGAGTACGATAAATTGTCTCAAGAACATATCAAACCCGTGCGTCAGTTTCGTGAAAAGCCCGATTACGAAACAGCAAAATCATTCATCTCCCAAGGAAATTTCCTATGGAATGCAGGAATTTTTATGTGGAGCGTTAAAAGCGTGGTGAGCGCATTTAAAAAAAACCAAATTGACCTGTTTAATCTGTTTTCGGCAGGAATAAAGGATTATAATAGTGACCGGGAGACCAACTTCATTCAAGAAAATTACATTAAATCAGAGAATATTTCAGTCGATTACGCGATAATGGAATCCTCAAACAACGTTTTTGTAATTCCTGCTACTTTTGATTGGAACGACCTTGGTACTTGGGGAAGTCTTTATGATAAATTAGATAAGGATGGTGATAATAATGCCGTCGTAAATGCAAAAACACTTACCCTAGATGCTTCTGGAAATATGATAAGAAGCAAGCAAGGCAAAATAGTGGTTGTCGAAGGCCTTAGTGATTATATTATAGTCGACAGAGATGAAGTTTTACTTATCTTTCCTAAAGCTAAAGAACAGGATATAAAAAAGGTACGAAAAGCCGTTGGAGAAAAGTTCGGAACAGAGTTTACGTGAGATAGGCATGAGGCATGAGGTATTAGGTACGAGGTAGCGGTTTTAAAGATTGAGACTGATTTCGACGCTAAGGCATGGCCCGGGGATATCCAAAAAAGAGAAAAAAAATTAGATAATAGAGGCCTGCAATCTTTAACTATTTGCTTCCTACAGAGATTCGGAATGTTAATAAAATTATCGAAGTGAATGTGTGGCATTTAATTTTTTAAGTTTCTTTACCAACAGCCAACAGCCAACAGCCAACAGCCAACAGCCAACAGCCAACAGCCAACAGCCAACAGCCAACAGCCAACAGCCAACACTTTAAATATGAGCAACGAAAATAAATTCAATTTTTCCGATGAGGAAGAAACTCAAACTGAGGCTAAAAAAGATAAAGCCGTAGAGGAGTCAAAAAAAGCGGTTCAAAAAGATGCGCAGGGCCTTTGGCAAAGCATCTCAAAATTTATGAACGAGCTTCTCGATTTTAGAGATGATACTGACCGCGAAGCTACCGTACAGGCCATAAAGGCAGATATACCATTTAAGGGCGCCACGGCTTGGATTCTTATTTGTTCCATTTTTGTAGCCTCTATCGGTCTTAATGCTGAATCTACTGCTGTTGTAATTGGAGCGATGTTAATTTCTCCCCTCATGGGGCCAATATTGGGTGTGGGCTTATCAATTGCAATAAACGATATTGATACTTTAAAGCGATCTCTTATTAATTTGGCCACGATGATTGTCTTGAGTTTATTGACTGCCTTTTTGTTCTTTAAGTTCTTTCCAACTGCAGATATTCCTACCACAGAGTTATTTGGACGTACCAAACCAGATTTAAGAGATGTGTTGATTGCTTTTTTTGGTGGAGCCGCATTAATTATTGCGCGAACCAAAAAGGGAACAATTGCTTCGGTGATTTTTGGTGTTGCAATCGCTACAGCGTTGATGCCACCGCTTTGTACAGCTGGTTATGGTTTGGCTTACAATTGGGATTATTTTGTGGGTGCAATGTATTTATTTACCATTAACACGATTTTTATAGCACTTGCTACATTTTTGGTATTGAAAATTTTACGCTTCCCAATGCTTAAATATGCAAATTCAAAAAAGCGAAAGCGTATTGCAAGATTGGCTTCTGTAATTGCCATTTTGGTAATGGCGCCAGCAGTATGGACATTCATTAATGTTTTGAAGGAAAGTACCTTTGAAAAAGAGGCAAACCGGTTTATTGAGAACGAGCTTGATGGCTTACCTTATGCTGAGTATATAAAGGAAAATGCCTATCCCAAATACAACCCCGAGGGCCAATCAGAAATCATTATAAACTCATTTGGTTTGGATGCTATTCCGGACGAAACAATAGCGCTTTTACGAAAACGATTATCTAATTATGCTTCACTTTCAGAAACAGAGCTTATTGTAAATCAGAATCAAATCGAAGACTTGGATAATTTTCGATATATGGAAGAATTGCGTTCTCGTGATTCTCTTCAATTAATGTCTCAACAAGAAA
>JBCCOJ010000163.1:0-7343 GCA_039025415.1 Bacteroidota bacterium
ATAACTATTATTAGAAAGATCATAACGCAAAACATATTTGCCCTCAGCAACATAAATTTTCTCACCAAATTCAGTAACTTGAAATAAATCGCTGCTTTTGTGTGGAATATTTCCAGATATTGTATGAACCAATTTAAAGGTGTCAGCATCGTAATATGCCCTCTTGGTGTTTCCAATAAAAAGAAATCTTCGCGCTAATTTTTTACCGGTAACCCCATATTTATTATAATTGGTTACTATACCAAAAAGCTCTTCATCCCAGGGGAAAGTATTGATTATACTATCATTCTTATAGTCCAGAACTACAATTTTTTGTTCTGCTTTGCTGTAGGCAAATAGGTGCTTATCAGTAACAAATGAAAAGGCATATAACTTATTTATCGAGCTTAAGTCAAAATGTAAATTACGAAGTAATTTTCTTGTTTTTATATGCCACATTTTAACGTTTCCTCTTACATCTGATGAAAATAAATACTCAGATGTTTTGTCGGTGCATAAATGAGTGATACTGTCTGCGTGTCTTATTTGGGGTACTACATCTGCTTGCTGTGCATGGAGTTGAACAAATAAGCTTAAAGAAACTAGAGCACATATCAGCCAAATATTGGTAATTTGTGTTTTAAAATAGTGTTTCATATTATTATAAGTTTATTCAAACAAAACAAATGCTGCCCATTTCTCCGGGTTGTTCTCGTATTTTTTAGACATTTCCAATTGCGTATTTCTAAATGCTGTTCTTACCTCTAGACCGTTGAGCCAATGGTTATAGAAATTTGTCATAAATTCTGATGTTTCTATATCTGGCACTTCCCAAAGACTCATTATAATTAGTTTTACGCCTGCCATTTTAAAAGCGCGTTGCAAACCATAAACACCCTCATTGCCCTTTATGTCGCCTAATGCTGTATCGCAGGCGCTAAGCACAACCAAATCTGTTTTTGATAAATCTAAGTTAGAGATTTCGAGTGCTGTTAAAATCCCATCTTGACTTTGATAAGGATTGTTTCCATGGGTCCATGCATAATTGGCATTCGCTAAAATTAATCCAGACCTTAGGAGTGGTTCGTCAAATTCTAAAGACCGATTAGCGATGGTTGTTGCTTCAGAACTGCTTTTCTCAATAAAGTAGCCGTGGGTTGCAATATGTAGAACCTTAGGACTGTTTCCACTAAATGATTTCACTTTTCTTTCGGAGGCTTCGGAACCCTTAAGTACTTCAAACTTCTTATTATCCCCCTTGAGGATTTTAGCTATGTTATCTATTTCGGTTTCGCTGCCACTTAGGAATCCCCAATTTTGTATTGAATTGTTGCCATTTGAGCTTTTTGCAAGACTTCTAAAATCAAAGGTTGTAATAGTGTCTGTTTTTGATTTATTCTGATTTTCAGTATCATAGTTATAATCGTAGGCAACTCCTCCAATTAATACCAAATCATTCAATTCTGGTTCTTTTTTTACTTTACTTATGGTTTTTGAATCTCCAATCTGTCTGAGTTCATAATTTTGAATCAAAAAGTTGTTATCCTTTTTAAGACCAGGAAAGGAAATTTGATGCAATAGACCATCTGGCGAAAAATAAATAGTCTTGACATTTTTCAAATAGACTTCCAAAGGCTCAAAAATCAGTTTATATAGTTCAGAGGAACTATTGCTCTTCGCCATGTTGGTGGCCTTGGACCCTCTAATATCATCCTGACCTAAGGTCAAATCTTTGTTGAGTAACTTTATGAGTTCATTAGCTTCAAATAAAGGTATTACTTTAGGGTAACGCCATTCTTTTTTAAATAGTTGTGCCACATAAATGGTACGATTTGTCCATACTTTGTCGAACAAATTAAAATGACTAAACTCTATAACTATTTCGTCAGTCTTTATTGGGGTTCGTCTCCAACTCAATGGTTGAAGCCTTTCTTCTTTAAATTTACTGTTGTGCAGATGTAAGATTTCAGATTCTAAAGCGTCTAGTCGCTCTTTTCTAACTTTAAAGGTTGATGCCCTGTCGGTATCTTTTAAAGTCATTTGATAGGCAATAAATTCTTTTTCAAAAATGTATTTGTTAATCTTTAAATTAATGATCCTATTATTAAGGCTCCTGAGTTTCTTAATGATGTCTTTTGATGCTCCCAATAACGCACCTTTGGCCAATCTTGTATTGTCAACAAGCATATTGTTATAGGAACCGAACTTGTAATTTGTATTGTAAGCAAAGGATTGAAATAAATGAAAGAAGGGAATGATGTTTTTTTCAATAAAAATGGCTTTCTCATCATTAAATCGACGTTTCAGCGAGTTTCGTGCATGTTTGATAATTGATTTATTTACATCAGAAAAAACAGGTATTACCTCTCGTGTATTTCCAGTATCATTATAGAAATGAGTGAGATTTGTCAATGACTCTTTAAAGGAATTTTGCTCATCCAATAAATCATTTTCCCTTATTTTATTTAGTTCAACATTTGTAGCTAGTTCATTAGCGTAGTCCTTAATATATCTGTAATAAAAATTTAGTTTAAACAGAATCTGCTTTTGATTGGAATTTGAATCCTTAAAATATTGATAGGCAAAATCTTTTGTTTTCAATGCTTCAGCAATCGCTTGCTCAATGTTACCCATTTTAGCTAAAGCATTAATATTTGCTAATTGCCGATTAAACTCCTGTTGCAGTGCATTGGAATCTTGAGCGTGCAACGGAGTTGCTAGAAAATTGATAAGGAGAAAACAAAGTAATAATTTGAATTTCATTTATTTAATCCTTGCTTTCCACAATTTCATAAACAAATTCAGTACTATAACCGTCAATAGGCCCAGAACTTTGGCTGCCGCTACTGCCTCTCGATTGTGAATAGGTTTGGCTCACAAAACTTTCCAGCGGATTTTTATTGCCGCGCGTACCTGCACTTTTGCCCCTTGATTTCACAGTTGGCCTAAAATTTACCGGTGTGGAGGTGGCAAAGCCTTTAAGCACAAGGGTTTCGTAAGGCGGGCCAAAGGAGTAGATGCAATTCTTAAATGTTTTGGTTTTGCCAGGTGCAATTAAACGCTCATTATCATTGAATGTGCAATTATCATTGGGCATAAATGGAGCAATCTCACCTTTACCATTAATTTCTATGATGCTAAAATAAAGTGGTCGTTCACTCTTATTTGTTACTTCTAAAAAGACCGCGTCATTTTTAGTATCTACCTTAAATTTTCCGGAGACATCTGTAAAAGCATTTTCTTCTAAAAGCTGCGTGTCTCCTAAAAGCTCATCTGTTTTGGCAGGTAACAATCTGAATTCAAATTCATAATCTAGATTGTCCAGTTTGAGATTTTTTAAATAACTGCCTTGGGCGTAATTGAATAAGGCTTCAGAAGCGCCTTTCTTATCATATTCGCCGCTGGTCTTTACTTGCGCGTAAATACTATTGCCGCCATTTTTGGTAATAATGGAAAGGGTTGATTTATTAAGTTCCTCGATAATAATATCCGCGTTGAGGGAATCCTTGACTATTTGTCCTAATTTATTTTGGGTGAGGAAATTATCTATTTCCGATTTCAACGATTTCGACTTTAGTGACTTGTCATAATAGACGTTAATCGCTAAATCACCATAGGATGCTTTATCAATAAAAACCCAATACTCTTTCTTGTTAGTGCTAGCCAAGGGCTTTGCTAACTTTATGATGGATTCATTAAAAGTTGTTCTAATAATCTCACCTTTTGTAATCACCTTTTTTTCATCAAATGAAGCGGTTCCTTTAGGAAGAATGTTTACCGTCGTGCCCTCGAAAAGTCGTTGTAATTTTCCTGCATTTATCTTAATTACATCAGCCCTGGGTATCTTTTTTACAGCATAATAGGGCTGCTGTTTTACATACTCGCCCTTAAACAATTTATAATCTGCGTCACCTTCGATGGTTGGTGTTTGCTTAGGGGAAATAACGTTCATGTTTGAGGAGATGGAGGCAAATAGTTTCCTGTAGGTAAAATCACTGCCAAGTTCATTCATGGCCTTTGAAAAGGCAAAGCTTAAAGAACCATAACCCTCATACTCGTAATTGAGTTCATCTGCCGAAGCTCCAGAAAGCATCACAAAAGGGGCTGCGTCAGATTTCACTTTGATACTTTCAGCGAGCCCGCTTCCTAGGGTATTCTTTTTAGAATTAGATTTCCAATTTGGGGGCGCAAAAGTAGCTTCACCACCCCTTGCTTTGCCGCCTCTTGTTGAAGAGCCCGAATGACAACTATCCAATAGGAATAATAGCTGCCCTTCCATACCCAAGGAATTTCTGAAATTTGCGATGATGTTGGCAAGTTCGTCATCGCGTATATGATTTTCACCTTTGTAGTTGGAGGTATATCTTACTAGAGCATCATAAGGGACGATGGCTTCGTCTTTATCGTCAATTTCATCGCCGTTATCATCAAAGATCTGCTGTCCATGCCCAGAATAATGAATAACAACTACGTCACCCGGTTTGATAAGCGATTGTAAATTTTCAATGGCCTTTAATATACCGCCACGTGTTGCCTGCTCATTCTTTAAAACGAAAATATGTTCTTCCTTGAAATTTTGGGTCAATAAGGTGTTTTTTATTAACGGGATATCATTAACAGAACTAATAGAAGACCAACCAGTTTTAGATGGGTAGTCGCCTATAGCTATGATTAATCCGAATCTCTCTGCAAGCGCTAAATGACTAATCAAAAGACTGAATGTGATGAGTATAATTCTTTTCATGTTAGTTATGGTTTTTAATTTGTTAGTTGATATCAAATAAGCTGAAGGATATTCCAAAGAAATAACCAAAATCGTATACGTTTCTTGTGAAATTATCAATACTTCCAAACGAAGTCATATCCCCAACCTCAATACCGTTAGTAAGTTCTTTCACAGGGCCATAGGCTAAGCCTCCAGATAGAGCAAGCCTACTTTTACTGCCAAAAAATATTGAGGGACCGAATAAAAAATTGACACCTGTTATATTATCATTGCCGGAAATTGGAATAGAAAGACCAAAGCTACCACCCACATTAACACTTTCTCCGATAAATGGATAAAAATTGACCATTGTGCTTAAGTTAGGGACAAAGTTATCATTGGCATCTGCGCCTACTATACCTTCCTCATCAATAAAAAAATTATTGGATTTTGAACCGAAGTTGTTTAGGGTCAATGCAACACTTGTATTAATTTTAAATCCTCCTTTTGATGACATTTTAATATTTCGGGTCTTTAAAGTGGTTTCTTCCTCATTATTTTCTAAATCTTTGGAAAAATCACTTTGCACGAATTTCAATTCTATATTTACCTTGTCTGCAAGAAGTTCATAATCATAAATTTGCTCAAAGTTTGAGGCCTCAAGAATGGTGTACAATGATTTAAGTTCCTTTAAATTATTAAGGCCTTGGTCCGTTGATTTGTTCAAATCAGAAATCAACTTTTGTAAGTCTGAAATCAAAATATTACGTGAAACCAATTCTCCTCTGGATAAGTCCTCGCTGTCCGTATTAGAGGTTTCTAACTCATTGGACATTAAATTGATATTACTTTGAAGTTGAGATTGGCTTTCTTTCAGGGATTTTTCAACTTTGGCTAAATAGACATAAAAGTTTGGCTTTGCACTTGGTAATCTTACATCAACTTCCGAGTCTGCAGTTTCAACAAGATTTTTCATAATAGTCTCTTTGTCAAGATTAGGATTGAGCAAATTGGAAATGAAGGTTGATTTTAGCGCAGAAATGTTTGTAATCGTATTATTCAAGTCATCAAGATTTGTTGAGGCAAAATCGCTTCCTCTGGTACCGGATTCTGATTTAAACATGTCGGTATCTGGAAGATTTGAGGTATTCAAATTTATTTGGTTACCAGAAAATGAATTGATGCCTCCCAGCAAAGAGCCAAAATTGAAACCTTGTCCAGACTGGGTCAATTCTTCCTCTTTTACATCTGTTTTGACTGCAACCGCAAATGGATTTACATTTTTCAATTGTAGTTCAACCAGACTATTGCGCTTGAATTTAGAATTTTCAAGGGTATCTACGATTCGATTGTTTTTGTCGAGTTGGAGATAAGTAATAGATTCAGTATTATAATCATAGCTTACTCGATACCTGTTTTGCGAGTTTGCTGTACTGAAAATTATCAGAAAAAATAAAGAAGCACTAAAATATTTAAATGAGATTCCCATGATTATATTTTATTATTCACTGTTTGACTTTGTAATAAATAGCATCTCTTATTTTCGTGGAAAACAAATTGACTCTATTAACCGCCCTTTGACCGGATTGAATAATCTCAAACATATCAGATATTATAGAGTTAGTATCTGCGAAGTAAGAGTGACTCAAAAAGCTAGTATCTATGCCAGTGGCATCAATAGTCTCGATGCCGTCCAAAACGATGATTTTATCGCCTGCATCGCCAGCACGTGCATTTCCATGGAGTAGTTTTGAAGCTTTTAAAGCTAAATCATCGGCAGATACATATAAGGTTATTGGTTTCTTTGTTTCCTGAATCATTTTTGGAGCGATTTCATTCTTAAAAACATCGGCATCGATATCTGGAGCTGCAAGAATTATTTCTTTAATTTTTGTTCTAAGCTCCGGCTTATCTTTCATAACTTCTACAATCGCTCTGGTTAATCCTCTGTTCCCCATGCTATGGGCAACCAGATAAATTTCTTCGGCCTTACATTTTGAAAGGTAGTCCTCTAAGAAAACTTCTATATTACTTTGGGACCATTCAATGTTTTTTTCATCCATTCCATATCTAAAGGTTGAGGCTTGTGAAGGCCAACTATAAAAAACGGCCTTTCCTTCAAACTTGAGGTCATAGGATATTTGTGCAGTACGTTTTGCGGCCTCTTCGAAGGAGGTATTGTACCCGTGAACAAATAAGAAGGTGCTTTTCTTTTCAGAGTTCTTAATGTCTTTGGCAAGATTTTCAAAAAAACGCCGCTTACTTAAAACTTTAATCTGCTGGAGCATGATGTGTTTTGAAGGGTCCTCTGAAAATTCAAATTTCCAGATTTTTGGGCTTTCAATTACGCCAATTCTGTGGTCATGTGGGATACTAACATCTATGATGCCGTATTTTAATTTGGAGCGTTCCACCCCAAAGGCATCGTTTAAATCCTTTTTTGAATCGTAGTCTCTATCTGTACCAAAATATATGGGCAGGGTTACAAAGTCAGGTGTGTCCTCACTGCCTCTCCCTTTAGCATTTGAATCTATATAAACTAAGCAAATAGTATAGAATTGCTCAATTTGTTGACCGTTTACGCTATAATTGATTTTAAAATCTAAATCGGCTCTTTTCTCAAAACTGTCACTTGATAAAAACCAAAATTTAAAATCAA
>JBCCOJ010000164.1:0-7292 GCA_039025415.1 Bacteroidota bacterium
ATAAGTCATTATAAAATAAAAAACCGAGAACCACTATAGGTTCTCGGTTTTTTAAAACAAATATCAGTCTTTAGAATCTACTCAATTTTTGTTAAAATAAATTGATAAGGTCCAAAGTTACCCAAGGTTCCATCGGCTTGGAAGGTTACTGGCGCGTCCTCTGTATAAGTTGCACTAGTCACGGCCATATCAGAGAAATTTCCAAGATTTAATGCAACAGGATAAGTTACAGTACCACCGCAAGTATCTAATGTTGCAATATCACCAGCAACAAAATATTGGTTAAATCCAGGTGCATTACCTAAGATGAACTCAGTTTGAGTTGGATCGTTAGGATTTAACTGCAAAGTTACTTGATAAGACTGACCAAAAGCACCAGCCAAAGATAATCCTTCATTAACGCCTGAAGTAAATACTTCAGCAACAGAATAATTACCTTCAATAGCTGCAGTATCTAATGGACATGGTGTTGAAATTCTATAGGTCGTAAGACTATTTTCGTCTACACCAATGCTAACACCTAATTCATCAACTGCTGTTAATACAACATCAAATACAATAATCTCATCCAAATCTGCCACACCTTGAAAATTAAGTTCTACAGCACCTTGTCTAAAATTATTGATAGGGTCTATGAAGGTTGAATTACCAGTAGTTAAAATCTGATTAAAGTCACCCTGGACTGGCTGGATTTCGTAAGAAACATTAAGACCATTTTCGTAAATATTTACATTTACATCCAAAGGAAGCAACAATTGCTCTGTAACAACGGTAATAGTTGTCAAGCCAGGTCCTTGAAACTCTATCCAACCATCAGTTGGAATGTCATT
The DNA here is from genome assembly GCA_039025415.1 of Bacteroidota bacterium. GTDB lineage: Bacteria > Bacteroidota > Bacteroidia > Flavobacteriales > Flavobacteriaceae > Psychroserpens. The sequence goes on from JBCCOJ010000164.1 coordinate 831, forward strand.
AAATCGAGAATCAGATTTCGTACATCCCTGGAACAAAAACAATGACAATGTTAGTACCGTTAAAAATTTAAAAATATTTTTCATGTTTTAAGTTTTAAAAATTATTCAATGGTAAAGTCGTTAGAAGCCTCTGAACCAAAACTCCCGCCCTCGAAAAGAACGTTTCCATTAAAGACTACTTCATAGCTACCATTACCGTATGCACAACAAATACCATCACCGAATGAATCAAATATTGTGAAGGTATAGTCTCCAGGACATAAACATAGATTTTCCATTATTGGGTCTCCCGAATAATCATCCCCTGATAAAAGGGTAGTTCCTCCTTGAGTTACTGTCCAAGAGGTTTCCCCTGGATAATCATCAAACTCAATATTCAAAAATAAATCCGGACACTCGAAATCTCTAGTGTAATTGAAAGTAAATTGCTCAGGACCATTTACAGCATCACTACCTGACTCAATATTTAAAACTAACGTTTTACCATCACAATCAATCATTCCATCAAAATTATCAAAAGTCACATCTAAAGTACCAATGTGCTCATTTGCTGGTATGGTAAGTGCACCCACAGTATAGTCTGCTGCAGCTCCTGTTGAAGAAGGGTCAATTGAAACAGGAATAGTCCTGTCAGCTCCCGTTTTCGTGGTAGATAAAATATTAAGTGTTATAGTTGTACCAGCTTCAGGGATAGTTATTGTAGAAAATGCCTCTTCAAAGGAAATCGCTACTTGACCTCCTATCGGGTCAAAGGTAACAGACTCGGTCTCATCACATGAGATTAACACCATCATTACCATCATTAAAATATATAAACTAATTTTTTTCATATCATTAATTGTATTTAATTTTTAGTACCCAGGTGCCTGAGGCAATATATTAGGATTTGCATTTAACTCTTCAGTTGGAATAGGGAAAATCCATTTTTCTGAATCCACTGGGATTTCGCAATTCACAGAAGCAGGAGCGCAATCAGCATCAGCCCGGCTCATACCTTCACCAGTGATATCTCTGGTTCTTTTAATATCATTATATCGATGGCCTTCAAAACACAATTCCAATCTTCTCTCGAAAAGAATATCCTCAATTGCCTCAACAGTACTTTCGTAAGGCTCTACGGTAATTGTACCAGCTCGTCTTGCATCACGAACTGACTCAACATCTGCTGCGGCAAGATCAAAGGCTCCGTTTCTAGCATGTGCTTCAGCCCTAATCAAATAAGCTTCCGAAGAACGCATCGCTTTAACATCATTAATGTAGAGCTGATTTGCGTTTGGTGGATACTTGGTTATTAATTCTGAATCAGCTTCAATATCTACTTCATTCTCAAGATTTACAGTAAAACGTACATCATCAACTTGAAATAAACCAGCTAATTCACTTGACATTTTAACGAAATCAGCATCTAACAAAGTACCTCCTCCAAAGTGCCAGATAAAAGTAGCTGTAGCATTGAAACCTTGAACGCTATCATAACGCCATACCACCTCTATATCATTTAAATCTCCTCCAAACATTTCAAGATATTGTGCTTGATTAGCTAGAGGATACTGGTCAATTATAGCCGTAGCATTAGCGATTGCCCCATCATAATCACCAGTCTCAAGTGCGATTCGTGCACGCAAGAATGTAATAAAATCTGGTGTGATATAACTCTTATCAGTTTCACCCTCAAGAATTTCATTTGCCAAATCCAAATCAGCTTGAATAGCCGCTAAAGTTTCACCAACCGTGAGTCTTGATGGATTACCGTTAAGTTCAACAAAATCTTGGTAAACCACACCCGGAGCAGAAGGATCGGTAACATCCAAACCATAGTACAATAACAAATCCCAGTGTGCTAAGGCTCTAAAACCGCGAGCTTGTCCTAAAATAAAATTATAGGTATCTACTTCGCCTGGTGTATTAGGGTCTGGCTCAATAGTTTCAGCCGCTTCTAAAACTCGATTGATATCGTTGATATGACTATATCGGTTAGCCCACAAACCACGATCACCAGTATCAGGATCTAAAATCAATTGCAAGGCATTTAACTCTTGCCCACCATTGTTACTACCAAGGGTTGTATTATCGGAATAAAGAGAGTTAAACCCAGTTAAGGTATTTATACCATAACTTCCGATAAAACCGAACATCCCATTCTCTAAATCCCCCACACTTTGAAAAGTAGTACTGGCACGAAGCGCATCAATAGGAGATCTGTCTAATTGTTCCTCGCAACCAAAAAAGGCAATCAACGCGAGGATTATTAAAAATTTATTTTTCATATTCATACAATTTTAAAAAGTTAAATCGAATCCAATCGTGAATTGTCTTGCTACAGGAAAATCAAAAAATCCTCCTGACTGGTTCCCTTCAGGATCAAAACCTCTCCACTTTGACCATGTTATCAAGTTTATACCTTGAAAGAAAATTCTTGCCCCAGATAGAAAGTTGGTCTTGTCTAGAACATCCCTACTGAAATTATAAGCTAAGGTAACATTCCTAAGGCGCAGGAAGGAAGCATCCTCTAAATATCTATCTCCATCAATTGCTCTTAAACCACCAAAGCTTAATGCTGGGATGTCTGTAACCTGACCAGGAGTAGTCCATGCATTTAACATCGTAACTGATTGATTAGAGAAACCAGCAAGACCAGCATCTTCAACAATTGCAAGAGAACCATTATTTCTCCACCTATCTGCAGCAAAAGAAAACAAGGTGTTTAATGTAAAGCCTTTGTAAGAAATATCAGCACCGAAACCACCAGTATAGATAGGATCAAATGTTTTATCTAAGTAAACTCTATTTGCGGTACTAAACTCATTAGTAATATTACCATCAATATCTAAATATAACGGCTGACCATTGGCAGGATCAACACCAGCCCATCTTACATCAAACCAGCTAAAAATTGGTTGACCTTCCTCAGTTCGCAAAGTTACACCTTGTGGCCCGCCTGGTAAGGAGGTCACTTCATTTCTGTTGTAATTTCCGTTGGCATTTACCCGAACACTCCAAGGATTTGTTGATGATTTTCTCAAAATATCGAATGATACCTGCAAATCTACACCGCGGTTTTCCATGGTACCAACATTGGTTTGAACTGTAGCAAAACCGGTTTGGGCAAGAGATCTAGGATCGGAGTTAAATAATTCATTTGTTTCATTTATATAATAGTCAAACTCTCCAGTAATTCTGTTATTAAGGAAACCGAAACTAAGACCAACATTAAATTGATTGGACTCTTCCCATTGCACCTGTGGATCAACAAGAGCACCAGTGGTATAACCCACATTATTTTGATAACCAGCTCCGGCATTAACGGTTTGAGTTGCATTATACCTCTGGCTGGCCAATGTACTGATTGATTGACTACCCACAATACCGTAACTAATACGTGCTTTTAAAATACTTACCCAATCCACAGATTCCATAAAGGACTCATTATCGATATTCCAACGACCAGCCAATGACCAGAACGTACCATATCGGTTTTCTACAAATCTGGACGTACCATCTCGACGAATCGTCCCTGATAAACCATATTTACCGTCGTAATCTAAATCTAATGATGCAAAAACAGAGGCTAGAGCCAATTCTGATTCAGTTGAGAATACACCTGGTATATAATTAAATACATCTCCATTTTCACCCTCTGCGGTATCACCTGCAATAAATGCAGACCCGGAACCAGCTAACGCAGGAATTAAACCGGTTTGGTTATAACCATCAACAGCAGTATTTGTATAATTATATTCCCCAAAAACTGCGGCATTAACATTTAACTTATCCGTAATATCAGCGTCATATCTTAGGAAAGCCGTATTAATCAAGTTTATATTTCTTAAAAATGATTCAGACTGAAAACCTCTAAAAGCAGAAGCTAAGTTAGGTGTGTTTATTCCTCTAATACTTTCGGGTGTTTGCAAGAAAAAGTTTTCTCGATTAGTATAATCAATACCTATTGTATTACCAAAGGTAAGGTTTTTTGCAAAATTATAATCTACACTAATACTCGCAATTGATTTCAATTCAGATTCAATATCGTCAGCTAATCTAACAGTGTTTAACGCCAAATAAGGTGTGTTTAAAAAACCAGCGGCACCGTTAGGATTAAAGCTACCGTCAGAATTAAAGGCACCAGAAATTTCAGTACCTACAATATTCAATGATCCATCTGGGTTAAATGGTGACATATATGGCAAGCCTATATAAGGAACTAAGAAAGCATTATCCAATTGACCACCAGTATTGCCTGCACGTGCCGCATCAACAATAAAACTACTCCTAGAAAAGTTTACCGTTAGGGCCGTATTGTAATTAAATTTATTATCAGCCGAACTACCGCTGTAATTAAAACGACCAGAAAAACGTTGCAAGCTACTACCAAAAGTCGTACCTTCTTGCTCAAAATAGTTTACAGAAGTATAGGAACTTGTGTTTTCGGTTCCGGTGGTAATATTAAGTTCATGAGACTGAGTAACACCTTGTTGAAAGAATATCTCTCTCCAATCAGTATTTGTATTATTTGCTATAGCTGCAATCTCAGCATCGCTTAAACCATCACCAAATTGAGTGCCTGGCAACAAATCCCTTTGCCAAGTCAATAATTGGCTGGAGTTCATCATGTCAAACTGGGCATCTGGATTTTCTGAAATACCATAAAGTGACCTATACTGTACACGAACGCCACCGCCTTTTTTACCTTTTTTGGTTGTAACCAAGATTACACCACCTGCGCCTCTATTTCCATAGATAGCAGTTGCAGCGGCGTCTTTTAAAACCGACATTGTTTCAATATCATTTTGGTTTAGAGACCTAAAATTATCTTGGTCAACTGGAACACCATCAATGATAAAAAGTGGTTCAAAGTCACCACTAATCGAGTTTCGACCCCTAATGATGATTGTTGCACTTTGGCCAGGTTGACCGGAACCAGTAGCTACATTTACACCGGCAGCATTACCCTGGAGTACTTGGTCTAAAGAGTTGATAGGCACCTGTTCAATTGCCTCGGCATCCACCGTGGCAATCGAAGAAGCAATTTTCGCACTATTAGTTGCACCACGATAACCTGTGATTACAACTTCTTCGAGTTCTGCGGTGTCTTCCTCTAAAGTAACGTTTATCACGTTACCAGAACCTACGGTCTTTTCAACCTTTTTAGTTCCAACATAGGTAAACACCAAAACTTCACCAGTACTTACCTTAATTGAGTAATTACCGTCAAAATCTGTTTGTTGACCTCTTGTTGTGTTTTTTACTAATACAGTAACTCCAGGTAGTGGCAAACCATCTGAGCCCGAAGTAACTGTTCCCGTGACCGTCTTCTCCTGTGCAAAGGACAAGTTCATCACTAACGCCATACATAGCGTCATTAACCATGTTAACTTTAATTTCATAAAACAATTATTTGAGTTAGTCTATCGCAAACTTCTTAATAAATTATTAAATAACCAAGGGTTGTTGCTAAAAAAACGTTAAGCCCAAGGATATAGTCAATCCAACCAAAAGTGATATTTAGTTAAGTGGGATACCTAGTAGAGGGTTATGTGATTCATTTAATAACGTTAATATTTTAACTTTGCTGAAATTTTAACACATTGAGTCTAAAATCAAGATATTCTGAATTCAATCTAGAATGTGGCACAGACGAAGCCGGCAGAGGTTGTTTGGCAGGCCCTGTAACGGCAGCTGCAATTATTCTAAAAAAATCATTCTCAAATAACCTATTGAATGATTCAAAACTACTGAGCGAGAAAAAACGAGCAGAGTTGAAACCCTTGTTAGAGCATGAAGCTATTAGTTTTTCGGTTATGCATGTGATGCCGGAGGAAATTGACAACATCAATATTTTGAATGCATCTATTCTAGCCATGCACAAATCCATTGATTTCATGAAACTAGCTCCAGAATATATTGTAGTTGATGGAAACAGGTTTACGCCTTACAAAAACATTCCTTTTAAAACTATAATCAAAGGCGACAGTAAATATTTATCAATAGCCGCAGCATCAGTTTTGGCAAAAACACATAGAGATGCATATATGGAAAGGATTCATTTAGAATTCCCCGTTTACAATTGGGAAAAAAATAAAGGTTACCCAACCAAAGAGCATAGAGAGGCCATTAAAAAATACGGTATATCTAAATATCATAGAAAATCATTTAGATTGTTACCTGAACAATATCAAATGGATTTGTAACTTTTTATATTTGCACCAAACCATTTAAATGAGATTATTTTGGCTTAGCACAATTATTGCAATTTCAATTTTAAGTTGCAATACACAACAAAAGGACAAACAAAATTTAGTATCCTTAATTCCCAATGATCACCACATCGTAATTAGAATAAATAATCTTGAATCATTCAATAGTGCGGTCAAAAACAACCAAATCATTTCTGAAATTGAAAAATTTGAAGCTGTTGACAATTTGAAACAGGAACTTTCGAGCTTAAAATTCATTCAAACCAAT
>JBCCOJ010000165.1:0-7155 GCA_039025415.1 Bacteroidota bacterium
ATGCCACCTTTTAAAATTATGTTTAATTTTCATTATTAGTAAAATTGAATTGATGGGGTGGAATTTCTATTCAATAAAAGCTTTTCGGCAGCACCTTGCATTAATGTCATGGTAAATCTGAAACATAAAAATCATATCAAATCTCAAGGTTTAAACTGTGTTTTAAAACTATTACCAACTGACCAATAACTAGTTTATACTTCAGTAGAAATCCTCATGTAAATTTACATATATTAGAGGTTTAAAATTTTGCCTATCATTTAAATTAGATGATTTATAATCAAATAGAAGATTGCATTCACAGATTTGCATTACGTCCCTCCCTAATCTGGATGTTAATACTACTTTTATCTCCTTTTAAAGTCTTGGCGTATCAAGATTCGACAGATGTAAAAATTGATGCGGCAATCAAGGGCTTTAACCATATTCTCAAATACGGTACTTACAGTAAAACCGACAGTCTATTGTCTGTGTTTGAAGCGTTTTCAAAATATGAAACCTTAGACCGCAAAAACGAATTACAAGTTGAAATTTACAAGGCTCGATTGTACGTGAATAAAAGAAAATTCGGTACTGCATTGAGCCATGTCGAAAATGCTTCAATACTAATTAAAAAGCAAAACCAAAATCTACCAGAAATACAACAGGTCATCGATTATTATTTGATGTATTTACCAATTCAGGTATCTAGAAAGCTCAACCCCGAAGCGACTAAAAACTATTTTGATAAATATAAAAATCGTGAGGATTTAGACCCATTTATGAGGGGGTTAGCCTTTGAATACATGGCCAGAGTAAATCAAGATTTGGGAAAATATGAGGCTTCATTGAATAATATCAACCAGGCGATTTCTATTTTTAAGGCTATAGATTACCAAGCCAATATCAGGATTGCTTATACTATTCTGGGTGCCACTTACGACTTAGTCGAAGATTTTAATAAGGCTGCCGAGAGCTATGAAAAGTCTTTGACCTACGGTAATGAACCCAAAGAACCTAATTACGATGTGTTAGCGACTACAAGCTATAATTTATCACTTATGTATGGCGACCGACTTGGGGACTCAAAAAAAGGCGCAGAATTCGCCCAGCTTGCCATAGAATACGATACGGCTTCAGGTGGAAAGGCCAATCCTTACCTAGCATTGGATTATCAGCGGCTTGCAGATTGTTATTTGAATTTACTTGAATTTTCCAAAGCAGAAATTTACGCAGAAAAGGCAGTGGACCACGCCAAAATTTATTTTAAGAAAAGACCTAATAATATTGCATCTTCATTAAGTACGCTATCAAAAGTCTATGCCGTAACCAATCGCTTAGAACTCGCTTTAGATAAAGCGCTTGAGGGTACTGAACTTATTGAGAAAGTTGTGCCTGAAAATCACAGGTGGCGTGCTAGCCAGTATTTGAACCTCGCCGAAATTTATAGCAAAATGGAAAACGACGAGGCAGCTAAAAAATACTATCATAGAACGATTGCAATTGCAAAGCAGATAAATCGGGATTTATTTTTAATTACCGCCTATGATGGTTTAATTCAATCCGCATTTAAGTCAAAAAAGCTTGCAGAATTACCAGAATTACTCAATCAGCTCGAAATTATATTAAATGACCGTTTTAAAAATGCAAAATCCCGACACCTTAGGTTGAAATTGTATAGATTGACCTATTACAGATTAAAAAATGACAAAGAAAATTCTGAATTATTAATCAACGAATTAATAGAAGATCAAGAACTTCATAGCTTTCCAGAACTTCATATTACCTTTCAGTTAGAAACCTTACTTGCAAAAAAAACAACTTCAGTTGAAGATTATCAGGACTTTTTAAAAAATCTTGTTGAGAGCCGAAATAAATACCCCAATCCCTTCAATAAGGTTAACTGGGGAAATAAATTGCGCTCAACAATTGATTATGTTCTGAATGATATTTTTGATGCCTACAAAGAATCTGGGGACAAAGACTATCTTAATACATTTTTTTCCTTTTTAGAGCTCAACAAAAACGCAGTCTTATTAGAGGGTTTGGAGAATGTTCCGCTAAAAAAAATGGCAGGTATTGCATCTGAAATAATTGAGATGGAAGATGATTTAATGGATTCCATAAGAACCAACAAACGTAAAATCCAAAATTTAAGTCAATCAAAATCAGAAAGCAATTTACAAGGGCTTTACGATAAACAACTAGTTTTTGAAACGAAATATGATAGTCTTCAGCGCCAGCTAAATCAAGAGCACCCAGAATTACTGCAAGCGAAATACATACATTCGTCCCAAAGTATCATTGATTATTCCAAAAATAATCTAGCGAGAAATCAATCGATTATTGAATATTTTATCGGTGAAAATTATTGGTACAGATTGTCGATTATAAAAGGTGAAATTGAATTGGAAAGATTCAATGATGTCAAAGGTCTTAATACTGAAATACATAAACTTCGTAACAGTATTTTAAACCAATCATTTGACTACGACCTGTCCCAAAATCTTTATAAAAAGTTGTTACCTGACTTACCCAGTCCAGCTGAACAAATCACTTTTATAACCGATGGTTCCCTAAGTCTTCTGCCGCTTGAAAGCCTCGTGATAAATGACCAATTTTTGATAGAGTCTTTTTCGGTGTCTTATGCAGGTTCCCTCAGCCTATTAAGACATCAAGAAAAGATGTTTTCTAAAGGGAAACGGTGGCTTGGTTTTGCCCCTAAATATGCGATAAATGAACTGCCTGGAGCCCGTGAAGAGATTACCAGTATCGAGAAAATGACCAATGGAACTGCTTTTTTGGACGATACCGCAACAAAATCAAATTTTTTAAAAGAGAGTCCTAAGTTCAATATTCTGCACCTAGCCGCACATGCTGAAATTGACCAAAACAACCCCATGCAGAACACCATTATTTTTTCAAAAAATGATAAGGACGAACTTCTTACGGCGTCAGAAATTTACAGTCTAGGTCTAAAGGCCAATCTTGCCGTTTTAAGTTCTTGTAATACCGGATTTGGTAAAATTGAAAAAGGCGAAGGTGTAATGAGTCTTTCGCGCGCATTCGCTTATGCGGGAGTTAGCAGCACTGTGATGACACTTTGGCAAATTCCAGATACTGAAAGTTCTCAAATTACAACAGCTTTTTACAAAGCTTTGGAAGATGGTATGCCAAAAAATGAAGCGCTCCAATTCGCAAAGCTTGAATACCTCACAACCACTGAGGATATGGCGCTTCGTGAACCTTACTACTGGGCAGGATTTATTCTAAGCGGAAATACCTCTGCTGTCAATAATTCGGGTGATTTGAATAACATCATTCTAGCTGGCAGTGTTATCTTTTTTGTTGGTCTTATTGTTTTTCTTTACCGAAAGTTTCAGAAGTCGTGATATGAATATCCCGCTGTATTTAGAATAATTGGATGTCCTTTTGAAGTAAGCACAACTGTAACCCTCAAATTAATATGAAAATAAGGACTAATTATAGACAAAGGTGTTCTTATACATTAAAGAGGAAATGCATCACATCACCATCTTTTACAATATAATTTTTACCCTCTACACGCATTTTTCCGGCTTCCTTGACCTTGGCCTCACTACCAAATCCAACATAATCATCATAAGCAATAACCTCTGCACGTATAAAACCTTTCTCAAAATCTGTGTGGATGACCCCTGCGGCTTCGGGTGCTGTGGCACCAATATCAACCGTCCAAGCCCTGACCTCTTTAGGACCAGCAGTAAAATAGGTTTGCTGATTTAATAATTTATAAGCTGAACGAATGAGTTTTGCAGAGCCCGGCTCGTCCAGTCCTATATCCTGTAGAAACATCTGTCGCTCTTCGTAATCGTCCAGTTCATTAATATCCGCCTCGGTGCCAACCGCTAAAACAAGTACTTCGGCATTTTCGTCGGATACCGCAGTTTTAACTTCCTCTACGTAGGCATTACCTGTAGTTGCGCTGTTTTCATCTACGTTACAAACATACATGACTGGCTTATCGGTAATTAATTGCGTAGGTTTCACGAAATCATTATAGTCATCCTCAGAAAATTCTAAGGCTCTAACTGATTTGCCCGCTTCGAGCCCCTCTTTCAGTTTTAAAAGCACAGCTTCTTCCTTTTGGGCATCTTTATTCCCAGTTTTAGCAGCGCGTTTGACCTTATCCAATTTCTTTTCAACCGTTTCCAAGTCCTTTAATTGCAGTTCCATGTCGATGGTTTCCTTATCCCGAATCGGGTTGACACTACCATCAACATGCACGATATTGTCATTGTCAAAACATCTTAAGACGTGAAGAATGGCATCGGTTTCACGAATATTGGCTAAAAACTGGTTGCCCAACCCTTCACCCTTACTCGCTCCTTTGACTAATCCTGCAATATCGACGATTTCCACGGTGGCAGGAATCACTTTTTCTGGTTTAACTAGATTTTCTAGTTTTTCCAACCTGGGGTCTGGTACATTGACCACTCCAATATTTGGCTCAATGGTACAAAACGGAAAATTTGCGCTCTGTGCCTTAGCGTTAGAAAGACAATTAAACAATGTGGATTTGCCTACATTTGGTAAGCCTACGATACCTGCTTTCATGATTACTTTCCGCCAAAGCGGAAATCTTTAAATTTAAATTAGTTATCCTGCAACGACAGAATCGTTATCATCATTGAGATTCAAATTATTTACTTCCTGAGTATGTTCTACTCAAAAATAGATTCAAAAAGCTTAAGAAAGCTGATAATTTGAGTTCAAGTTTGCAAATGTAATTGAAACCTAAAACAGGTTAAAGCCAAAACTAATTTATTTCACTTGGTAACAAATATCTTTTAAAATCGTTTTAGGTGTAACTGTAGTATTAAGAATTTAAGTTAATTTCATTTCGTAATTAATTAATAATCAACATGAGGCTTCAATTAGTATTTTCAGCATTGGTTCTACTGTTCTTAAACATGCTACAAGCGCAGGAAATTTCCGCAAAGGTCATCGATGCTAAAACCAAAGTACCCGTTGCCTTTGCAACAGTTAAAACTGGTGAAAATAGGGGCGTCATAACTAACGAGGAAGGCTCATTTTTAATCAATACTGAAATTTTAGACAAGGAAACCATAGAAATTTCATGTATGGGCTATGAATCAAAGTCAATTTTGGTGGCTGATTTATCAGATAATCAGACCATATTGCTTGATGCGGCAATAAATCAATTGGAAACTGTTTTCTTGACCGATAATAAACCGAATGTTGATTCCATTATAAAACGGGTGAACCGAAATTATAAGACCAATTATAAAACTGATCATCTAAAATATCAATTTTTCAAAAGAGAAACTTCCTATGCTGAATTTGAAAAACTAGAATTAGAAATAGATAGGGCAAGTGAGTTTAGTAAGGAGCAAATAAGGGAAAGTAATGCCGAGCTTCGGTTTATTGCAGATGAGATTAAAAATAGTAATTCCATTCGCTTTGATGACTATAAGGGTCAACTGGCAGTTTTAGACGAAAGCAATAGTAAATTGAATATTGATAAAGCCACGGAAATTCATAATAGCAACGAAAATTTTTCGATTGAGGCCATACAGGAAAAGGCTGTTGGAATCACCTTGAAATTTTTGGATACCACCCAAACTTATAAGTTGAAAACAGGGTGGTTTAAGATTGAAGATTCCCTCTCACTTGTTGAAGAGAATAAAAAGAACAAGGATACGGTTGAGACGGTTTCAGTTGAATCCCTAAAGAGCGCCATGTTGGCTTCAATTAAGGAAGGATACGTTGGTTATGAATCGGTTTTGAGAACCGTCTTGGATGCAGATAGCTATGATTATCAATTAGAAAATGCCGCATTTTTTAACGACGAGCTCATTTACGAAATAGCTTTTGAACCAAAACGTTCCAGCGCAAAATATATAGGTAAATTGTATGTTTCTGATAAGTCTTTTGCAGTTTCAAAATTAGATTTTAAATACGCTGATGGTAAGCGAGGTAGTAAATTAAACCTTAGGTTGGTATTGGGCGTGAAATATATCGAAAATGTGCATCAAGGCACCCTTATTTTCAGAAAGGCCGAAGATGAACATTACGTCCCGCGATATATTGGTAACACTACCGGTAAATACATTTATGTTAGCCGACCGTTAAAATTCATTGAAAACAGTGCAGACAAAAACAAGACCTCACTCAGTTTTAAATTAGAAGGACAAGTACAGGAGAAGACCGAATTACTTTTCGAAAATGTAACTAGACTAGATAGCAACGAGTTTCAAGCCATTGAAACCAAAGAATCTGTTATCTACGAAAGATTGAGAAAATATGATGCCAATAAATGGACAGGTGGTGAAACATTGGCACCTACCGAAGAACTTCGAAAATTTGAGGTTTCGGAGAAATAATCAACAAAACGAAAATTTGATAATTTCGCTTATTTTGATGAACACGCCGCACAATCAGGATCACCAGTCAGTTTATTATTTGAATCCAACTGGTAATTACAGCATTCTCTAAATTTGGTTTTAAGAAGCTCTTTCCCCCTTCCTACTCTTACTTTGACATTTTCAAGACTTATGCCCAATTTTTCGGCAATATCCTTTTGCTTTATTCCTTTCACAAAAGCCATTTCTATTACATCCTTGTACATTTTTGGCAGCTCGTCAATTAATTTATCGAAACAACATATATTCGAAAAATCAGTTAGCGCATTGGCAGTATCTGTTTTAATTTCGTTAATATATCTTAATTGATTATTTAAATAGTTGACCGTTTCATTACGTGCAATTTGATATATCCAAGACCGAACCTTTTTTTCGTCTTTTAGCTTTGAAACATTGGTGTGTATTTTTAAAAACGTGTTTTGAAAAATATCGTTTGCAACATTTTTATCCTTTACTTTTTTAAGAATAAAGAAGTAAAGTTCATCATTAAAATTATTCCAGACTTCTATCGTTTTCATTTCAAAAATTAGGAGGCCAGCGGGGTGTCCGACCTCCATTTTTAATTAACAACAGTTACAATTACTGCACTCACATCTGTCGCAAGGACAATTGCTATTCTTACAACTTTTGCAGTTGCAATTATTGCACTCACAATTATTACATTTACATCTATTCACAATCTTAAATTTTAGAATTTATAAGGTAGACCAAAAAAACAGTAAAAGGATACATTTTTTCTCAAATAATTTTG
>JBCCOJ010000166.1:0-7122 GCA_039025415.1 Bacteroidota bacterium
ATAATTTTGAAAAATTCATTCACTAATTTTTATCAAATTAGGTTAGGAGAAAGCACTTATGACTTTGTTTTCTGAATGTTACTAAGTGACACATAAAACTTTTTTCCAAATAAATGATTAAAAAGAAAAGGCCGTCAAAATTGACGGCCTTTTCAAGTTATTGCAATAACAGTAGTTTACAATTTCACAAATTTTAAACTATTGCCTAAAGCGTTCTGAATGATATAAATACCTCCAGATAGGTCTTTAACATCCAATTCAGCGGTATTGAATGCTTCAAGAACCTTTCTTCCGTTAAGGTCATAGACTTCGTAATTATCTACCTGATTTGTCTTCAAAGTGTTTCCAGCAGGATTTGGATATACTTTAAATGAGCCATCTCCTAAAGCAAATGAATCAGTTGATAAAGTGATGTTAGACAATTCATAAATAGACAATGTGCCACTCACTTCATTAGACAAAACAATAAGCGCAGTGTCCGTACCGCTATCTTCTGGAGAGATGTAAACTATTCCTTCAGGACCTAAATCGCCCGTCTCATCTACACCTGGCGTTGCACCCCTATTGTTTTCATACTCCAAGAACACCGGTGCGGTTGGATCAGTTACGTCATAGGCCATTACACCTCCAATACGTTCTAATATTACGAAAGCATATAAACTACCATCAATCTCTTGAACAATAACGTTCTCTGGCTCTGGGCCTTTGTTGTCACTTCTGTTCTTAAGATTATTATTACTGTTGCTAGCGTTGAAGATAGCACCATAAACAGGGTCGGCAGCGGTAATACGCTCAAAATCATTACCACTATCGTAAACCAGCGTACCAGCATCTGCATTGAAGATACTAAAAGAGCGGCCACCGTAAACGTGTATTTCCTCAAAAAGACCATCGTTATTGGCATCTCCGGAAACGTTAGTCACGTTTATTTCAGCTAAGTTGCTTTCCAATTCTAGAATATCGATGTTTGAAAATACAGCTGGGTCGAGCGTGTAATCATTGTCGTCAATTTTACGCTCTTCCTCAAAGGTATCGTACTCTCTAGCATCACCTTCATTAGCAGTGATTAAGTAATTCACACCTCCAACATTGAACGTATCGATACCATCTGGCATGTACATTCCAAAAATTGGCCAAGTGGCGTCGAAGATAAAATCGGTTTCATCTGATACATCCAAAGAATTTTCAGGTAAACTGTGGTCTTTCAAACCGAAGGATACGATATCGGTAATCGTATTTGTACCCAAGTCTACGATTGCATACGCATTGTTTTCTTGACATGCCAGGTAGGCGGTCTGGTTATCATCGGTAACGGTGATAAATTCAGGCTCTAAATCTTGGGAAACACTTGCTCCAGGTCCAAAAATTCTAACATCATTTGCTATGAGCGTCGTTAACTGACTATCAAATGCATTGAAATTCAATGTGGTGACGTTCGAATTTGTGATACCTGCCAATCCACCGGTAACATCTATAATGCTAACGCTACCTTCTGGATCAACGCTGTAATCATCATTAGGTTCACCTTCATTGGCAACCAACACTTTAGTACCATCTGGAGTGAATGTCAACATATCGGGTAGCGCACCTACTTGCACTTGCACCGGATTGTTTCCATCAATATCAGTAAATATTACTGAACCTGGGTCAGTCACTACGTTTGCAGCAACTGCAATGGCAACTAAACCATCAAAAACATCTACACTCTGAGCGCTGTCGCCGAACGAGGTTACATCTATTGAACTTACAGGACTCGGATTTAATGGGTCACTTAAATCAACTATATCAACCTGCTCATCATTCACAACGTATAATTGCTGTGAAGCGGCATCGAATTTTACTATTTCAGCAGTACCAGTTAGTGAATAACTAGTCAAATAATTCATGTCTAAAACAGTGTCATCTGTCTGTGGAACTGCGCTGTCGTCATCTAAGATATAGATTGCCGTTCTAGTAGTTCCAAGTTCAGCATTTGATGGATTACTAATTTCTAAAACAAAGAACAAATCTGAATCGTCTGAGGAATTATCAATAATCGGAATATTGAGTACCTGATTATCGGTACTTCCTGACGTGAAAGTCACTGTTGTTGGAGTAAAGGTATAATCTGAACCTTCAGTAGCAGTTCCGCCAGGAATTACAGCTACGTCAACCGAAGCGTCACTTCCTAATGATTGTGAAATTGATAACTCGACATCAATACTACCATCGTTTTCATTTACAGAATACACCTCGTCATCAAAGGAAATCTGTCCCACGCTTGCGGCAGGGGCATTACCCGGGGAACCAATGTTAAAAACATCACTGTTATCACCACCACCTAAAATCGTGGCCACGGCACCATTGGTATTTCCAACGGTACTGAAGGCTGCTAAATCCACATCGTAAGATTGCCCATCGTTATTAACTGTATCTGGATAAGACGCGCTATCAATAGGAGAAGATGCCGTAGGGTCACCTGACCAAATAGTCACGGCATCACCGCCACCTCCAAGTCCAGCGCCATCAGTAAATCCAATTTCAACATTGGTTAAGTCCAAAACTTGACCCCAGACCGTTTGAAATTCTGTAATGTCATTCGCATTATCTGTGATTAAAACCACTACTGATTCTCCAGGTTGGATATCTGTTATGCCTTGAATAAGGTCAGCTGTAGATGCATCTGCAGATTCGTCATCGTAAAATAAATCTGGATTCACGCCTGAAGCCCAAATTCCACTACCATTATTGGTAATTTCGAACCAATCAGCAGTTAAATCAGAACCGGCCTGTCCAGCGAATATTTCTGTTATTTCCAAATCAAAATTCTGGCCAACTACAATCCTGGTATCTTGGTCGGCAGGAGTCTCGGCAATGTCATAGGCATTTGCGTTGTCTGCGTGGAAGGTGGACATAAATTCTGCAAGGGCATCCTGCTCGGCACCAGTCTGGCTAAAGGTCGAGTTGTTGCCTGGGTCGTTGGCAAGTACACCGTCGGTCTCGTAGTCCAAACGGTTTGCCGCAGCAAGGTCAGGGAACGGATAACTGTCACCACCGCCCGCAAGAAAGTCTAGCGTCACCATGTTGAAAGTTGTTCCAGATGGCGCTACAATCGCACCGTTCTCGACGACAATCACATCGTTGGAGGCATCGGCATCGCCGCGGTCAACTATCAACTCCAATAGCCTACTGCCCGCTGGTTCGTTAGGGTCGTAGACAAAGGTCATACCGCTAACCTGGGGGAAACGTCCTGGCTGTGCACCAGGTTCGGTCAATGCAAGACCGTGCTCCACAATGCCGACAAGCTCGGCCGCGGTCATGGTCAAACGTACAAGGCCGTTGTCAAAACGAAGGGTCGCACGAAGATTACCTTCCGAAACTTCGTTATCAGCTGGTGGAGAGAATACGATATCATCAGGGTCATTGGAACCGCCCGGGATGATTGCCGAACCGATTTCAGTTCTAAGGCCACCACCATTCTTAAGTGAGATGTCGACTGGGTCATCAGTTGCAGGGTTGAGTAAATTGGCGTACCAAAGGTTGGCATCTGCCGTAAGGTTACCAAGGTTGGTCTCTTGGGTTCTTACCTGTGACCTTCTTCCGTCAAGGTAAACGCTAGAGAAGCCCACGATGTTATTGAACTGGGCATCGATGACACCCTGTACCGCATCGCGCAACGCAACAACATCAGGGTTTGGTGTAGCGCCCAACATCGAGACCATACTCTCGTTGGAAGCATAGGCACCGTTGATGGTATCGTCTAATGCGCTGGTGTCTATCACACCGTTCATGTCAAAATCAACCACCAAGCGGCCCAAATATTTATAATCGCCGTCAACATTGACCACGAGTACTGGGTCACCCCCAGCATCAGTGGTTTGGAACGGATAGGTCTCGTCAAATGAAGCATCTGTAACGAAGCTGTTGCTGAAGAGTACGTCATTAGAGTCACCCATTCTGGTGTTCGAGCCACCGGCAACGATAACGTCTACACCGTCAAGTAAGGTCGCCAATTGCTTCTCAATGGCAAGCGATTGCATGTGCGCCAAGAGTATGATTTTGTTCACGCCAGCGTTCTCCAGTGCGGTAACGCTAGGCTGTATCTCAGCAGCTAAGTCTGCCACCGAACTGCCTGGTGCAGGAGATACCACAAGGCTACCAAGACTGGTAATGTTCGGGAAACTTGGTGCAGCAGCACCTACAATACCGACACTCTGCCCGTCTATAGTAGCCACGGCATAACCGGCAACCTGATTGGTTAGGTTGGAAAGTGCATCGCCATCGGTTCCAGTTACGCCCGCGAACTCACCGTCGGCGGAAAAGTCGATGTTGGTACTTAGCCAAGCGAACTCAGAACCGGGATAGGTCGTCCCACTGAAGCTCTCACTCTGGAAGGCCGCATCGAACAACTCGCCCGGACCCTGGTCGAACTCATGGTTACCGAAGGTAGAGGCGTCAAGCCCAAATGCGTTGGCAAAGGCGATATCAAGGTGGCCCGGTTCGTTGCTCCCAGATAGGGTGCGTACCGCCGTGTTCTCGGCAGCATAGAACCTGGGGCCGGGGATAATCAAATCGCCCGAGGCAACCGTGAGGGTGTTGGCGCCAAAAGTTGCATCGTTTTGGAAAAAGTCCACAAGGGCCGAAAACTCGTCGACCGCGTCAAGCGCGCTCTCCTCGTTACCATCGGCATCTGCGTAGTGGAGTATTTGAAGTTGTAAATCCTGAGCCGATAGTGTGGCTCCTAAACATAAAAAAAAGGTCAAGGCAAAAGCCTTGATCTTATCAAAGTAACATTTTTTCATTTGGATTAATTTTAGTTGAACTATAAAATTATCCCTAATGTTTGGCGACGGTGTAAACTGAATGTAAAGAGATTGTTATTTTATGGGAAATAGGAATTTTGGTTGGAAATTGGGTTATTAATAGACTCTTAAAAGATTGAATACATGTGTTTTAATCAGAAAATTAAGTGTAGATTTTTAGAACTTGACTTGTGCAAACCGAACCTCGATGAATTATCTTTTGTTCAATTCTAAATCAATTGATTTATTGATTCTGCAATTTTCTCAGTTTCACCTGTCTCATGATTCCAAAAAAATATTTCCTCATTAAATTTACCATCGCCATTATGCAGTAAAATAATTTTATTGCCATATCCATCTGAGGCAATCGCAATTCCATTTTCAGGAAAACCATTCCATGCAAGTGCATTCTTAGTCTCTAATCCAATATGATTGCAAGTCCTACTAATCCTTTATTTATCCGACTTATCAAAAAAAGGGTATAATTCGAATTCATAGTCATCGAATACTAACTCACCACCATTTGATTTCACCATTCGATTTTTGAATTCGTTTGGGAACTTTACGTTTAGTTCAATCTCTGTTTCGATTATGTATTTTGGGTCAACTGGAAATGGCATTTTTATAATAGTTCAATTTTGTTAGATTTATGAATAGATATATTTAAATGAAAAAGTTTTGATAATCTAATATCAATATTACTAATATGCGGATTGTAAATCCGCGTAATCAAGGTTGTAAATACAAAGTTCCAAGTTTAGTATTCAAAATAGCCAGGTCAAAACAGTACCTAAGCCAACTAACATCAATGCGATTAATACTAGACCAAATGCTAATAACCCAACTATAATAACTTTATCTTTCCAGGTTTCTTGGGTATTAGGAAAAGTATTTTCACTTGATACTTTGTCTTTATTGGTTACCTCTATAAAATCAAAGAAAAAATCAGCATCTTCGTCCGCCCAGTCTGTATTGAGACTAACGGTTTCTATGTCCCTTTCTTCAAACTTAAGGGTTTCGGATTTTAGACCAGCATTAATTAATTCTACCGCAAAAAGTTCGAGCCCATGTCGGTTGGCCTTTATACAACTCTCTTCTGGTGTACCACTATATTGGTAGAATCCGAAAAAAGCTTTGTCTTTTTCATTTCGATTTTCTAATTGATTAACAATATCTTTCAATTGGTCATCTGTCATTTTTGAGAATTTAAGTCATCGATTAAAGTAAGAAGAGTTTAAAATGATTAAATCAGGTCATTATTACTGAATCGTGGATTGCAAATCCTTATACCCACGAAATATTTTATTCTTTACGATAGGCAATTAGTTCCATCGGCCCAGTAGGAATGGCGTATAATTTTAAAAATTCAGCGGTCACTTCTTTTATTGGAATAGAACCTGTTCTTTTTCCTTGGGAATACATGGAAACGAAAAGAGTGGAGTCAATTTGTTCAATCATTTTTTTCTCGCCTTCTTTTCTTATAAATCGTTTCAATAAATCTTTATCCCAGAGCTCCGTATTAAATTGAAATTCAGAATCTCGGCCATTTTCAGTCATTACGAACGTCATTTTTTCGATGTCTTCTTTTTTCAAATTGGTAATGGTTGGCTCAAGTCGGAAAAAGTCACACTCGAAAATTGCGTCTTTATCATTCGCCTTTCCGTCAATAAATAATTTCAAGTGCCTATCATCAACAAGCTTATACTCGGCAAATTTTTGATTTTTAAAAGTCAAAATTTTGTTATCTGAAACTTTTAGACTTTGCGTTTGTTTTTTGAGAGAGAAATCGGTGTAAAACTCAGCGATGGAATCCTTTATTTCAAGCAATTGAAACCCAGGATAGCCTTTTTTTAGCCATGCCGGTATCAATATCTTTTAAAAGCCATTTGCCGTTTAAATTTTGTCCATTAACAGAATTTAAAATCATTGTTACGAGTATGAATAAAGGTGCTGCTTTCATTTGATTAGAACTTGAAATACAGATAAGTTTATATTGTTTTCAATTCTGAAATTTGGTTCGGTTAAATAATTGAACTTCTGTAATTATGATAGCATGGATTGCAAATCCGTGCAGACGGGTTTGGGTCATTAGCCACAATCAATTTATTAGTTTAATTTTATAATATATTTCTACATCCATGCCAAAATTATCTCCTTTCGGCCCAAACCTTCGCAAGTTTCCGATAACTAAACTATCCTTATTTACCTCAATTAAATCAATGTAATCGGAAGGATAAATTCCGTTGTTCAAAATAATTTCATTTCCAGTTTTCGACAATGTCCAATTTCCACTTTTTACCAAAATGTTGGATTCATAAATGTGATAAGTCGAGTCGGTAAT
>JBCCOJ010000167.1:0-7110 GCA_039025415.1 Bacteroidota bacterium
AATTTTTCTTTAAAATGAGTCTATAAATAAATTATTCCTAAAATTTCAAACTTTTATTGAACAACCAATAGCCCTGGTATTTTTTGTTTGAACTTCTTGACCATCTAAAAGCGCATCTACCGCATCTTCGACATATTTTTTTGTTACAGCAGCGGCATCCTGATAATTATCATCAATTGCACCAATGTATTTTACCTGAGGACCTTTTGTGGTCTTCTCCAAAACATAGGCGTGGGGGGTTTTGGTTGCTCCATATTGTGGGTAAATTTCTTGACCTTTATCCATTAAATAAGGAAATGTAAATCCTTTTTGTGCGGCTCTTTCTTTCATAGCTTCCATACTATCACCAGGCTTAACTTCTATATTGTTAGGCATTATAGCAATAACTGGATAACCTTTGGCAGCATATTTCTTATTTAGGGCCTCAATTCTATCCTCGTAAGCTACAGCGTAGGGACAAGTATTACAGGTAAAAACCACTATAAAACCTTTAGCGTTTTTAAAATCTGACATCGATACCATCTTGCCATCAATATTTTCTAATTTAAAGTCGGTTGCTATATCCCCCACTTGATATCCTTTTGAGGTGGGGGCAAATGCGAAGGTTAATAAACCTAGAGCAATGGCAACGACTGCTTTTAATCCATTTTTCATCTGTTTATATTTATTATTACTAAGAAATTGTGCCTGACCATCAGGCTATTTGAAAAAACATTTATCTCTACCTGATGCATCTGGCAATGTATAATGGCTTTTCATTTTTTTATATTTTAAAATCAATTAGCTCAACCACTTTTTGAAGTGTTTCATGAGTTGTCATTGACGCTTTGATTAGTTAAAAACTGATTTAACTCTTGTTCAAGTTCGTCATATTCAAAAGACTGCTCATAAAATATCCGATGATTTTTATTGAAAATCAAAGTTGCCGGAATTGCGCCAGACCAATTTTTATCTATTTTAGGAATCCAAGTGTTGGAGTCAGTATCGTTTAAGGCCACCACTTTAGATTTCAAATCATGCTTTTCAATAAACGGCTTGAGGTTGGATTCATATTTGCTTGGAAAATCCAAACTAACTAAAATCACCTCAACATCATCGGCAAAATTCTTATTTAACATTTCAAAATAAGGAAGCTCTTTAACACAAGGTGCACACCAAGTGGCCCAAAAATTAACTACGTAAGTTTTATTTCCCTTTGGTTCAAGAAAATTTTCCAGACCATCGAAATCATATACCTCAAGGTCAATGGTCTTTTCTGAGTTCTGAGCTGTAGTGTCGCTATTATCGACATGATTACTTGTGTCACTTTCGTTTTTACAACCTAAGCAAACCAATAATATGAACACCACTATTAATCTCATCCAATAAAATTAATACCGATACTGTTTTTGATGATAAACTTTAACATAACATTAGAACGATGATAATTGAAAACAACGTATATTTGTATATACAATTATTGTATATGAAAGAATTAAACGTTAAACTGAAAACTACTAAGCAGCTTCCCGATGAAAGACAGGCCGCCATTAATATCATGCTAAGTAATGCGCACGTCAAGGATACGCTGCTCAACGAGTTGAAACCGTTTGGTCTATCACTTGAACAATTTAATGTGCTTAGAATATTAAGAGGTCAGAAGGGTAACCCACTCAATCTTCAAGATGTTCAAGAACGCATGGTGAGTAAGATGAGCAATGTCACTCGTTTGATAGATAAACTAATTCTTAAAAAGTTAGTGAAAAGAAAACAATGCTCTGAAAACCGAAGAAAAATTGAACTTTCCATCACGGAAGATGGATTAAAACAACTCAAAATTATTGATCCCAAAATTGATGCTGCCGAAAAAAAGGTGGTATCTAACCTAACTAAAGAGGAACTAAAACAATTAAATAAATTATTAACTAAAATCGGAGCTTAAACTCCAAACCACAATTTACAATGAAAACAAATTTTTTAAAATCAGGATTACTACTTGTATTGGCAATCACGTTTGCCTCATTTACAGTCTTAAAAGAAAAGCAAGTAAAAGTAAAAGAGAGTACCATTACTTGGAAAGGTAAAAAAATCACAGGCTCACACGAGGGAACAATTAATCTTTCAGAGGGTATTCTTGAGTTTACCGATGGAAAGTTAACCGGTGGGAATTTCACTATCGACATGACCACTATCGTAGTCACTGATTTAGAATCTGGAAGCGGAAAGGAAAAATTAGAAGGTCACCTAAACTCAGATGAATTTTTTGGGACCGACGTTTTTAAAACTGCAACGTTTGTAATCAAGGATGTAAAAGGCCAAGGAGAAAAATACTCAGTTACTGGGGATCTTACTATCAAAGGTAAGACCGAAAGCAAAACGTTTGACATGCTCGTCACTGATAATTCTGCCAATGCAAGTTTTGAAATTGACAGAACAAAATTCGGGATTCGATACGGTTCTGCCAGCTTTTTTAATAATTTAAAAGACAGTGCGATAAACGATGATTTTGAGCTAAATGTAAATCTCAAGTTCTAATCTTATTCCCTAATATTAGAGAAGAATTAATAGCGACATTTAGTGAAAGAGGATTCCCAAAAGCTCAACAATTGTTGAGTGGGAATCTTTTTTTATATTTCTATTTGATTAACGGGTTTTGATTTTTATCTTTGAAATTCTTAACAAGATTAAGATTTAACATGATTATTAAAAATAAAAATAACTGGTGGTGGAATTCTCGAAAAACAACATTCGTGAAATAGACCTTACCATCAAATATCATATAAAAGGCTTGTCATTCACGACAAGCCTTTTTTTATAAAGCTTATAATATAAAATAGCCAAGCACTTTTGAGGAGGTTAGCATTAAATATCTAAACCTAGGAAGAAAGGCTGTCAAATCAAGTTTAAAACGAAATATTAGGTCCTTTCTCCTTTGGAAAGAGGATTTAGGAGAGAGGCTATCAAATCAAGTTTGATATAAAATGAAAACATTTAGTTTATACACACACTATAAAAAAATACTTGCTGATACAATAACACCGGTAAGTATCTACCTAAAGATAAGGGATAAATATCCAAACAGTATCCTATTGGAAAGTAGTGATTACCATACCAGCGATAATAGTTTTTCCTATATCTGTTTCAACCCAATTGCTACAATTAAAGTCCATAATGACTTAATCGAGCAGACTTTTCCAGATGGTAGCTCTAAAACCAATAAGACTTTAAATATTTCGGTTACCGAAGAAATGCACAAGTTTACTAGACGTTTTAAAATTGACAGTAAATTTAGTTTCAAATTTATCAATAATGGTATTTTTGGCTACACGGCCTATGATGCGGTAAGATATTTTGAAGACATCGCAATTTCTAAAAAACCTGCCTCAATTGATATCCCCGACTTATATTATTCAGTTTATCAAAATATAATAGCAATCAATCACTTCAAAAATGAAGCCTATATTTTTGCGCATTGTTTTGAGACAGATAATAATATCGATGAGATACACCAGCTAATAAAAGCAAAAAACTTTGCTTCCTACAATTTTTACTCAGAAGGTGATATTAGTTCAAATCTAAGTGACGAGGCCTACAAAAATCAGGTAGAATTGGCCAAAAAACATTGTGCGCGAGGTGATGTTTTTCAATTGGTACTTTCAAAAAAGTTTTCCCAAAAATTTAAGGGCGACGAATTTAATGTCTATCGGGCCTTGCGAAGTATTAATCCATCTCCATATCTATTTTATTTCGACTACGGAAATTTTAAAATTTTTGGTAGTTCGCCCGAGGCACAACTTGTGGTAAAAGACGGAATTGCTGAAATCCATCCAATTGCTGGAACATTTAGGAGAACAGGAAATGACGAAAAAGATGCCGAATTGGCAAAAAAATTAGCTTCTGACGAAAAGGAAAATGCTGAGCATGTGATGTTAGTGGACCTAGCGAGAAACGATTTGAGTAGAAATGGAAGTCAGGTTAAGGTGAATACTTATCGAGAAGCTCAATTTTTCTCACACGTTATCCATTTGGTGAGTAAGGTAACGGGTAAGGTGCACGAAAAAACACCAACCCTGCAGGTTGTGGCAGATACGTTTCCTGCCGGGACTTTGAGCGGCGCCCCTAAGCATATGGCAATGCAACTGATTGAAAAATATGAAACTACCAGCAGATCCTTTTACGGTGGTGCCATTGGATTTATGGATTTTAATGGAAACTATAACCACGCTATAATGATAAGAACATTTGTGAGTAAAGACCATGAATTACATTGGCAGGCTGGTGCCGGTCTAGTTTCAAAATCAAACGCCGATAATGAACTTCAGGAAGTCTATAATAAGTTAGGTGCTTTGACCCACGCCATAAAGCTGGCTGAGGACATATAAAGCACCTCATAGCCTAACCAATAAGAAGGAAGGCTTTGTAAGATTAATTAAACTAAAATATCATTTGAACTAAACGCATAAATGGAAAATAACGTTACAAACGGCAAATTAGAATCTAACCAATCCAAAGGTCTAAGGAGAAGCCGAGTCTTGGTTATAGACAATTACGATAGTTTTACCTACAACCTAGTTCACTATTTAGAAGATTTAGATTGTGAAGTCACGGTAAAACGTAACGACAAGCTAGATTTAACAGAGGTTGAAGCATTTAATAAAATAGTGCTTTCACCAGGACCAGGCATCCCGGATGAAGCTGGTCTGCTAAAGCTAATTATAGAGACCTTTGCACCTACAAAAAGTATTTTAGGGGTCTGCTTGGGTCAACAAGCGATATGCGAGGTTTTTGGTGGAAAAATAATAAACCTAGATAAAGTCTATCACGGTGTTTCAACTACCATAAACATTACCGCCGGGGATGAAGTAATTTATGAAAACTTAGGTACTACCATTGAAGTTGGCCGTTACCATTCTTGGGTCTGTGATGTAAAACTGCCTGATGTTCTAGAGGCGACAGCAGTGGATGAAAATGGACAAATAATGTCGCTACGCCATAAGGAATTCGACGTAACGGGGGTTCAGTACCATCCCGAAAGTGTGTTGACACCAAATGGCAAAGAAATTTTAAAGAATTGGTTGAGAATCAGAGATGAGGCGTGAGGAACGAAAATTGAGAGATTAGAACAAATCAAATTATAATTTGAAATACGGCTAAGTTTATAGCAAACTTGCCTTAGATATTATATAAAGGAAAAGAAGCACAAAAGAGTAATCAAACAATATTTTCCCCGCCCTTGGCGGGCATTAACGAAGGCTCATGAAACACATTCTAAACAGACTTATAAACCAAGAGAGTATTTCGACAGAAGAAGCGAAGAATGTATTGGTTAATATTTCGGCTGGCACCTATAATCAAAGTCAAATCGCATCGTTTTTGACAGTTTACATGATGCGAAGCATAACGATTGAAGAATTACAGGGATTTAGGGATGCACTCTTAGAGTTGTGCGTTCCTGTTGACCTCTCAGATTTCAATTGCATTGACCTTTGCGGTACCGGTGGTGATGGCAAGAACACCTTTAATATTTCTACCCTTGCATCATTTATTACGGCAGGTGCGGGAGTAAAAGTCGCAAAGCATGGAAACTATGGTGTTTCTTCGGCTTCGGGTTCCTCGAACGTTATGGAAGCACTGGGTGTTAAGTTCACCAACGATACAGAAAAGCTGAAACGAAATATCGATAAGGCAGGTATTTGCGTGATGCACGCGCCGTTATTTCATCCAGCTATGAAAAATGTAGCTCCAATTCGACGGGAGCTTGGTGTAAAGACCTTTTTCAATATGTTGGGACCAATGGTAAATCCTGCGTTCCCAAAAAACCAGATAGTAGGGGTTTTCAATCTTGAGTTACAAAGATTATATGGGTATTTATATCAAAATACCGATAAGAATTACAGTATAGTGCATGCTTTGGACGGTTATGATGAAATCTCATTGACTGGGAAAACTAAAATAATTTCGAATAACAGCGAAACCATGTTGAATTCCGATGATTTAGAATTGCAGACAATTGAGCCATCAGAAATTTTTGGTGGTGCTACAGTAAAAAAGGCTGCCAAGGTATTTAAAAACATACTCGACGGCAAAGGAACAAAAGCCCAAAACAATGTGGTTTGCGCAAATGCTGGTCTTGCGATTGCTACGGTAAAACAAATTCCGCATAAAGAAGGTTTGGAATTAGCTAGAGAAAGCCTTAAAAGCGGTAAAGCGAAAAAAAGTTTAACCCAATTAATTGAACTAAGCAATACGTAAACTTGATGAATATTTTAGATAAAATAGTTATAGATAAAAGAAAGGAAGTTGCTTTAAAAAAAGAGTTTATTCCTGTTCAGGCTTTTGAGCGATTTCCATTTTTCGATAGAGACACAAAGAGCTTAGCAAAAAATTTAGTCAACGGGAAAAGTGGAATAATTGCCGAATTTAAAAGAAAATCCCCATCAAAATCATGGATAAACAAACAAGCGTTACCCGCCGTAATCGCCGAAGGTTACGAAGAAGCAGGAGTCTCAGGTATGTCCATTCTCACCGATGAGATTTATTTTGGTGGAACAATGGACGATATGATTTTAGCTAGGGAAGTAACCGAGATTCCACTTTTAAGAAAGGAGTTTATTATTGACGAGTATCAAATCATCGAAGCCAAAGGCATTGGTGCAGATGCCATACTTTTGATTGCCGCGATTTTAACTCGAGAGGAAATAAAGACATTTTCAGAATTAGCAAAGAGTTTAAATATTGATGTTCTATTGGAAGTACATAATGAAGAAGAATTAAAAAAATCCCTAATGCCGTCCTTAAATATGATTGGCGTCAATAACCGAAATCTTAAAACGTTTGACGTAAGTTTAGAAACCAGCAAAGAACTCAGTGATTTAATCCCAAATGATTTCGTTAAGGTATCTGAAAGCGGAATCAGTTCAATTGAAGCGATTAAAGATTTAAGGGCTTATGGTTTTCAAGGGTTTTTAATCGGTGAAAATTTTATGAAAACTAGCAGCCCAGGCATTAGTGCCAAACAATTCATTAAAAATTTAATGAAATGATGTTGAAAGTCTGTGGTATGAAATTTCACGAAAATATAGACGCTGTTGCCAAATTGCAACCTGATTATCTTGGCTTTATTTTCTATAA
>JBCCOJ010000168.1:0-7038 GCA_039025415.1 Bacteroidota bacterium
CAGTTTCAGAGGCCGACCTCCTTGATAACCTTACTGGCGAGGATGCGGGCGGAACTTGGACGGATGCATCTAACAACGCAGTCACCTTCCCAATAACCACAGCAGAAACCTATACCTATACGGTAGCTGGAACCGGTTCGTGCGCATCAGAAAGCGATACAGCAACGGTAACGATTAATATCACCAATGCCCCAGAGGCTGGAACTAGCTCCGGTGCGATAGAAATCTGTTCTACGGACTCAGTTTCAGAGGCCGACCTCCTTGATAACCTTACTGGCGAGGATGCGGGCGGAACTTGGACGGATGCATCTAACAACGCAGTCACCTTCCCAATAACCACGGCGGGAACCTACACCTACACTGTAACGGGAACCGGTTCGTGTGCATCGGAAACAGATACAGCAACGGTAACGATTAACATCACCGACGCCCCAGAAGCAGGAACCAGTAGCGGTGCAATAGAAATATGTTCTACGGATGGTGTATTTGAAGTTGACTTACTAGATAATCTTATAGGAGAAGATTCGGGAGGAAGTTTTACTGATTCGAACGGAGATATTGTATTCTTCCCAATTTCTCAATCAGGTATCTATACTTACACTGTATTAGGAAGTGGAGTTTGTGCAGGTCTAGAGGATTCTGCAGATATAACAATTAATGTTCTTCAAGGTCCGGATGCTGGTACATCTAGCTCAGTGGATTTATGTTCAATTGATGAGCTTTCAGAAACTGAATTATTCAATCTTCTTGGAGCAAATTCAGATACAGGGGGTGTGTGGACTGACGCCTCAAATAATCCAGTAACTTTTCCGGTGAGCGATGCTGGAGATTATATCTATACAGTTACTGGAATCGGTGCTTGTGCGGGAGAGGTTTCAACCGCTACAGTAACCATATTTGTTCAAGATGCAGCAGTTTCAGGTGAAGATGGGACCCTAGAGTTCTGTTCTAATGACACGGTGTCTGAATTGGATTTATTTAATGCTCTTGGAGGTGACCCCGATGAAGGTGGTACTTGGACTGATGCCGATGATAATGTTGTCGTGTTTCCAATAGATGAAGAAGGTACTTATTTTTATACAGTAACTGGTAATCTTGCTTGTGAACTACAAACCGATGTCTCACAAGTAGAAGTTTCCCAGACTACAGCTCCAAGTGCTGGAACAGATGGAACAATTGAGGTGTTCTCTGTGATTGATTTATCTGAGACTCAATTATTCAATGCACTATTGGGTAATCCTGATGCAGATGGGATATGGACCGACGAATTTGGTAATCCGGTAACATTTCCGATAGATGAACCAGGAATATATTTTTATACTGTTGTTGGAATAGACGCGTGTTCTGGTGTCGAAGCGACGGCTAGCGTTACAGTAATCCAATCTCTGCCTGAATTAACATTTGAAAAGGTTGCGAGTTTAGACTTGGGTAGTGACAATGTTGCTGGAGCAGGAGATATTATAACTTATACCTATACGCTAACGAACACTGGTGATTCCAATGTATTTGATATTGAAATTATAGAAGACCCTAATTTATTTACGGGTACTGGAACATTACCTAATCCTATTTACGTATCTGGTGGTCAAGATTTAGATGGGCAGAATGATGATTTTGATTTGGCTATAGGTGATGTGATAATTTATACAGCATCATATAGTATAACTACTGATGATATCAATGCTGGCTTTGTCGAGAATCAAGCATTTGTGTTTGGAGATGATGCTGCAGGGGATAATATTTCCGAAGTTAGTGACGATCCAAATAATCCAAGTAGTGATATTGATCCAACAACAGTAACTATTGATCAATCTCCATCTTTGGAAGTTACTAAAACAGCCTCAGTAAATGATAATGGTGATGGCGTCATAGGGGTTGGTGATGTTATTAATTATACTATAACTGTAGAGAATAACGGTAACGTTACCCTTACAGATTTGAGTTTAGTTGATACCATTTCGAATTCAGACGGGGTTGAGTTGGCTCTAGATTCCGGTCCTACCTTTGTTAGCTCAAACCTTGGCAGCGTTGAGGGAACCTTACTCAGTTCAGAAATTGCTACTTACATCGCATCATACACCATAACTCAAGCAGACGTTGATTCTGGAGGAATATCAAATAGTGTTACGGCTACTGCCTTAGACGCAACGGATGATATTGTAAGTGACGTAAGTGATAATGGTGATGATTCTGATGGAAATTCAACTAACGATGCCACAACGGTAATCCTTGATTCTTTCTTCGATTTAGCCGTTACAAAAGAGGCTAATGTTGAGGAAGCCGTAATTGGGGACGAGATTGTCTTTACAATATCAGTTGCAAATGAAGGATTGGTTGTCTCTAATGCAGTAGTAGTTGAGGAAATTCTTCCATCTGGTTATCAATATATTTCAGATGTTACTTCTATTGGTTCATACTCAATAATAACAGGTGAGTGGCTTGTAGGCACCTTAAGCCCTGGTCAAGTAGAGACTTTAGTACTAACGGTTTCAATGCTAAGTACAGGAGATTATTTGAACGTAGTGAATGTATTTGATGAAAATGAGCCATTAGACGATAATCGTGAAAATAATACAGCCAGTGCTAGTGTAGAGCCCATTTGCTTTAATGTATACAATGAGTTTTCACCAAATGGTGATGGTGTAAATGAGTTCTTCATTATAGATTGTATTGAGAACTTCCCAGATAACCGCTTAGAGGTATATAACCGATGGGGAAATCTAGTTTACAAGACAAACGGATATAAAAATGATTGGAACGGTATCTCTAACGGAAGAGCTACTTTAAATGAAGGAGAGGAGCTGCCCGTTGGTACTTATTATTACATATTAGATTTCGGGAATGGCTCTGAACCTCGTAATGGATGGTTATATATTAATAGATAAAATTGCCTCGCTTAAATATTTAAAAAATGATACGTTTATTTATAATATTCAAAAATATAATAGTAATCTCGTTAGTTGCATGGACTATTACAGGTTCTGCCCAACAAGATCCCCAGTATACTCAGTATATGTACAATACCATGAGTGTCAATCCTGCCTATGCGGGACAAAGGGAAGTATTAAGTGTCACTGGACTACATAGAACACAATGGGTTGGTATAGATGGTGCGCCTCAAACGCAGACCTTTGGAATTCATGCCCCCTTACGTAATGAAAATCTAGGTTTGGGCCTTTCGATTATCAATGATGCTTTGGGTCCTGCAAATGAGACCTACGTTGACGCTAACTTTGCTTATACCTTATCGCTTAATTCAACAAGCCGTAAGCTTTCATTTGGAGTTAAAGCTGGGCTACAATTCTTAAATACTGATTGGAGCAAGGGGCAATTTCAAAATCCAGATGTGTTATTCAACGAAAATTTAAGTCTTATTTCTCCAACCATTGGTGCGGGGGTATACTTACATGATAGAACTTGGTACGTTGGGTTATCGGTACCAAATTTTTTAACTACAAAGCACTATGACGACTTTCAAGAATCCATAGCCCAAGAACGGTTGAATTATTATTTAATTGCAGGTTATGTTTTTTATCTATCAGATGATATAAAGCTAAAGCCAGCTACTTTGATTAAAGCTGTTTCGGGTGCTCCTTTAATTGCAGACGTGTCGGCTAATTTATTGCTAAACAACAAATTCACCTTAGGTCTTGCCTATAGATGGGACGACTCCATAAGTGGCTTAGCGGGTTTTCAAATTAATGACAGTTTGTACATAGGTTACGCCTACGATGCGACAACAACAAGACTTAATAACTACAATAGTGGTTCACATGAAATTATGTTGCGATTTGAACTTCAAAAAGCAGGTAAAATATTATCACCAAGATTCTTCTAAAATTTAAGATTATGAAAATTAGAAACTTACTTTTAACAAGTACACTTTTATTGTCGGTCTTTTTGGTCAATGCCCAAAAGGCTGCAATAGAGGCAGCAAACGAACAATACAATAAGTTTTCTTATCTAAAGACAAGTGAAATCCTTTTAGAGGTGGCAGAGAATGGCTACAAATCAAAAGAAATTTTACAGAAACTAGCTAATTCTTTCTATTTCAATAATAAAATGAAAGAGGCCTCAAAATGGTACGGCGAACTTTTTGAATTGACAAACGATGTAAATCCCGAATATTATTTTAGATACGCTCAGGCCTTAAAATCTATCGAGAATTATGGAGAATCGACAAAGTGGATGAAACGTTTTGCCGAAATTGATGCTGGTAGCCAACGCGCTAATATTTTTGAAAATGATATTGATTATCTGGAGAAAATTGATGAGGCTAGTCGGGAAATTGAAATCTTTAACCTGGATTTAAATACTGAGCTTTCTGATTTTGGAACCAATTCTTACAACGGTAAGTTGATTTTTGCATCCTCAAGGGGAAAAGGCCGCAAGTACCAATGGAACATGCAGCCATTTCTGGATTTATATTCTGCCGAAAAAATAAACGAAACCTATGCAAATGCCGTCAAATTAGAAGGTGATATTAACTCCAAATTTCATGAAAGCACTGTAGCTTTCATGCCAGACGGAAAGACTATGTTTTTTACTCGTAACAACTTCGTAAACAAGAGACTTAAAAAAGACAAGGCTGGTACCAACAGATTACAATTATTTCGTGCGGAGCGGGGTACAGGTGGTACCTGGCAAAACATTAGACCAGTGCATTTTAACAGCAATGATTACAGTGTAGCACACCCTTCCATTAACCTTGACGGAACGAAAATGTTCTTTGCCTCAGATATGCCTGGAACAGAGGGAGGTTCAGATATATTTGTGGTTGATATAAATCCCGATGGTTCTCTAGGAAGCCCTGAGAATTTAAGTGATTTAGTCAATACCCCAGGACGCGAAACCTTTCCATTTATTAATGAATTTGGCGATTTGTTCATATCTTCTGATAGATTGGACGGTCTTGGAGGTCTTGATATTTTTGTAATAAGGGGTTTTGATGACCGTTCTAAAAGTAGTCTCGATTTTGAATTGCAAAATATTGGGCGACCTATAAATAGTTCAAAAGATGATTTTGGATATTATGAAAAGAACGGAACCCAAGAGGGGTTTTTCACCTCAAACCGTGAAGGAGGCAAAGGAGATGACGACATTTACACTTTCACAGTCCCTGAATGTTCTCAAGTTGTTGAAGGTATTTTAGTAGATGAAGGGACTGGAGAACCACTTGGAAATTCAATGGTTACTCTATTGGATAAAAACGGTAAGCAAATCGCCATGAGAGTAGTAGGTTCTGCCGCTGCTTACAGATTTGATAATCTGGAATGCGGTAAAGATTATTTAATTCGGGTAGACGTACCTCAGTATAGCACATTCGAAAAAAGGTTTAGGACCCCTTTCAAATCTCAAGAGCTTAAAATGATGGTTGAGTTAGAGAGAGATGAAGTGGCATTAGAACCCTGCGCCGATTTAGCCAAGATTCTTGACATACCAATCATTTATTTTGATTATGGAAAAAGTAACATAAGAAAAGATGCTGAAATCGAAATCCAAAAACTATTGGCAGTTATGAAAAAGTATCCTACTATAACTATGGATATTAGAAGCCACACCGATTGTCGAGGTCGAGCGTCATTTAATGAAGGGTTATCAAACCGTCGAGCAAAATCTGTATTTAACTACCTAGTCAAAAAAGGTGTCAAGGCAGATAGACTAAAAGCAAAGGGTTACGGCGAATCGCGCCTTAT
Organism: Bacteroidota bacterium; assembly: GCA_039025415.1. Lineage (GTDB taxonomy): Bacteria > Bacteroidota > Bacteroidia > Flavobacteriales > Flavobacteriaceae > Psychroserpens. Next base: position 5,697 of record JBCCOJ010000168.1, read on the forward strand.
TAATGATTGTGGCTGTGATTCCGACAATGGTAAATCATGTACCGAAGAAGAGCATCAATTAAATAGACGTAGTGAATTTATTGTTACTAGCGTCGATGGACAATCATGCCCTGAAATAGAATAATCATTTTATTTGATAATTCAGAAAGCCGCCAAATTAATTTGGCGGCTTTTTCTTTTTTTTAAACTTACTCTAAGAATATTTTCGATATATAGTTGTTATTTTTGCAAAGTATGACAGAGGAACAAGTAATTCTCGTAAACGAGAATGACCAGCAAATCGGCTTAATGCCTAAAATGGAGGCTCACGAGAAGGCCATTCTTCATAGAGCCTTTTCGGTTTTTATTTTCAATGACAATAACGAATTAATGTTGCAACAGAGAGCAGCACATAAATACCATTCGCCATTGCTTTGGACCAACACTTGCTGCAGCCATCAACGTGAGGGAGAGAGCAATATTGATGCTGGGAGACGCAGATTGATGGAAGAAATGGGCTTTGTCACAGATTTGAGAGAGTCAGTTTCGTTTATTTATAAAGCACCATTTGACAACGGTCTTACCGAGCATGAATACGACCACGTTCTCATAGGGCAATATAGTAATGAACCAAATATAAATCCTGAAGAAGTAGCTTCATGGAAATGGATGGATTTAGAGTCAGTTAAAGATGATATATCCAATAATCCATCAATTTATACAGAATGGTTCAAAATCATATTTGAAAAGTTTTACGAACATATCAATATCAATAAGAAATGAGGGTTACCGTAAGCCGTAAAGCGCATTTTAATGCAGCGCACCGTTTATATAGAAAAGATTGGAGTTTTGAGAAGAATGATGATATCTTCGGAAAATGTAATAATCCCCATTATCATGGTCACAATTATGAATTAATTGTACATGTCACCGGAGAAATTGATAAAGAAACGGGTTATGTTATCGATATGAAGGTTTTAAAGGACATCATCAAATCTGAAGTTGAAGATGCCTTTGACCATAAAAATCTGAACATAGAGGTTCCTGAATTCAAAGAACTTAATCCTACTGCAGAGAATATAGTCGTTGTAATCTACAATAAAATAAAGCCAAAATTAAATCCTGATTTTGATTTGGAAATAACATTGTACGAAACGCCAAGAAACTTCGTGAGTTACTCTGGCGAATGAAAAATATATTCTACCCACTTAAATTCCAGCCCGTCCTAAAACAGAAAATTTGGGGTGGGGAGAAGTTGAATTTACTACTTAATAAGCCTTCCGACAAAACTGATATCGGCGAAAGTTGGGAATTAAGTGGGGTTGATGGAAATATTTCAATTGTAAGCAATGGGACATTTCAG
>JBCCOJ010000169.1:0-7010 GCA_039025415.1 Bacteroidota bacterium
ACCCCATTTTTTGATTCTAAATTTTCCCCTTACAAAAGCCTTTGCAAAACGCTCTTCGTTAAGGTAGTTTTGTTCAATTAAATGTAGGATTATTTTTTCTTTAGCTTGGGAAATCATCCCCATGTCAAAGAGTTTTTGCTCTACTTCTTGATGACATCGGTCTTGATAAGCGCAGTAGTTTTCTAATTTTTTTAACGCTTCATCGACGGAATATGTCTTTCGTGGATTCATTATCCAAAAATAACAATTTGTTAATAAGGTGAACGTCCTAAAGACTTGATTGAGACGTATAATTAAGTAATTTGCATACACTTAGTAATTTTTTAATTAATCCCTAAATGAAGAAAAATTACGCCCTCATAATTTTACTCTTTTTTTGTTCCTGTTGGTCTGGGTTTGGGCAATTGAATCCCGGGGATATAGCCTTTGTTCAATACAATGCTGATGGTGTTGATAATTTTGCTTTTGTTGCACTTACGGATATTTCAGATACAGAAATTATTTACTTCACAGATAACGAAGAAAACTCATTATCCGGTGGGGAGGGTACAATTACATGGACGCCACCTTCTGGAGGAGTGAGTTGTGGTACAGTTATAGAAATTAATTCAAGTCCTGGAGTAACCTTAGGTAGTGTGACCGAGTTGAACGACCTAAATTTTAATGCAGATGGTGATTCAATTCTTGCATATCAAGGTTCAACAAGTTCTCCAACCTTTATAGCAGCTTTAAGTAATGATGGAGGTTCATGGGGAGGCTCAAACGATGGTAATTTACCTCCTGGTTTGATAAACGGAACGTCGGCGCTTGCCATTTCTCCAGAAATTGATAATTGTGCCTACAACGGCGCAACCACGAATAGTTCTCAATCAGTCTTATTATCTGAAATTAATAACAATTCAAATTGGACCCTTAGCAGCAATGTAACTCAACAAATTTATTCATTTGGTTCATTTGTTGTAACAGAATGCGGTGGTACACCAACCCCTGAACTCCAACTAGTCGATAACACTTCCACCAACCAAAACTGCGGTTACACCATAGATTTTGGTGATGTGGCTAGTGACGGTAGTTTTTCAGATTTGACCTTTGATATTGAAAATATTGGTACGGCAGATTTAAATGTGTCTTCCTTCAACATTACAGGTGATTATAGTATAGTTTCTCCTACTGCACCCCTTGTTGTTGCGCCAAGTGCTTCCCAAACCATAACGGTAAGATTTCAGCCAGCCTCAGATGGAATACTAACGGGTGAACTTACAATTAATAGCGATGATAGTAATGAGGGGACATGTATCGTTAATCTGACTGGTGAAGGATTTACACCTGGGCCAAATATCGTCGTACGAGGTGTTGTTGGTTCTAATCCTACAATACCAAATGGAAGTACTACGCCAATTGGCACAAATAACACCTTGTTTGCCCAACAAGTTATTGGAGTTGGTTCTCAAACCAAAACTTTTAGAATAGGGAACGAAAATGGCACATTAGACCTTAATGTATCTGGAATTACGCTTTCTGGAGATACCGCAGATTTTTTTGTGACCGAGAGTTTGAGTAATCCCTTTGCCCCAGATACCTCACAGGATTTTGATATAACCTTCCAGCCAACAACCGATTCTGGAATACGAACAGCAACAGTTTCTATCGCAAATAGTGATTCTGATAAGAATCCATACACTTTTGTCATTCAAGGTAGAGCTAACTGCCCGGCCGTAAGTGGCTCTATTTTTCCAGACTCAGGACCAGCAGGTACTACGATTGTAGTTAATTCTCCTGGAAACAATCTAATTGGAGCTACAGCTGAACTTAACGGTACTGCCCTTGATTTTGTATCTGAGGCCATGGATGAGTTGATCGTAAGATTACCGGCTTCAATCGAATCAGGCGGTCCCTTGAGTGTTGAATTATCTAATGGTTGCATCTTTAGTAATAATTTTACACTAATCGACGAAACAATTTCGGGATGTGACACTAGCTCTGGAGGTACGGTTTCAGATTTATTTATAAGTCACATAACCGATAGCCCGACGGGCGGATTGACCTATATTGAACTTTACAATGCCACTGGTTCTGATATAGATTTTAGTGTTACTAATTACACGGTCTCGATTTTTTTTAACGGTAGTGGTGCGACAAATATCAACAATATAGCAACATTGACGAGTGGTATTATTACTAATGGTGGCACGTATATTATTTCTGCTGGGGAAAGCTCATCTCAATGTCCCGTGACGGGTGGGGATGGTAGTTTTGCTAATAGCAATGCAGATGATATACAAAATGGAATAAATTTTGGTTCTTCTACTAGTGATTGTATTAGGTTAACAAATCCCGCAGCAGTAGATGTTGGTAATCCAGATGGCGTTGTGGATGTTTGGGGAGTTTTTGGAGATTCTACCTGGTCAGGTAGTTCAGGTTTAGGTACATCAGGGGCAAATTTTGTAAGGGATACCGGAGCCACATTACCAAATACAAATTATTCGAATTCAGATTGGATTATAACCAATTATGATAATTGTTCTGAGATTGATTATATAGATATTGGCACCTACGATTTCTCAACCGGAATACCACCAAGCATTAGCTCCCAGTCTGACGACCCAGTCTTTGCTTGTGTGTTGTCACAAACTTTAACAGTGGTAGGGATTGAAGGTTTTGATGAGGTTGGTGATAGTAGAAATCTAACCTACCAATGGTATGTCAATGTGCCAGGTTCTGCTACCTGGAGCGTATTAACTAATAATAGTATTTACAACGATGTTACTACTGACGAATTAATTATTAATGATATAAGTTTACTGGACGGCTATCAATATTATTGCCAAGTACGTGAAAATGATGCCTCTTGTTTTGTTGCCTCAGAAGCCATACGTTTAAGTGTGCTTAGATCACTTTGGAACGGTAGCAGCTGGTCTGAACCCCCGACAATCAGTAGAGTTGCTGTTCTAAATGGGAATTATAATACCAACTTTCATTCAAGTTTTGAGGCATGTAAACTTATAGTTAATTCAGGCACCTCATTAATAATTGCTGATGGTGACTACGTTGAAGTAGATAACGATTTAACCGTTGACGGCTCGCTAACTATTAAGCCACAAGGTTCTTTTGTTCAAATTAATAACGCAGCTATTGTTGACGGAGCTGTAAGTACTTCTGACAGAAGTAAAATTCAAGTTGAAAAGTTAACTGCGCCTCTCGAAACTAATCAAGAATATACCTATTGGAGTTCTCCCGTAGATGGCGAAACAATTGCAAATGGGCTTGCAGAAGCTTCAATTACCAGACGCTATCTTTTCAACGCCCAAAATTATAGGGATTCAACTCAGGAGAGCAATAATGATAATGCAACAAATCCTGGTCATGACGATATTGATGATAATGGCGATGACTGGCAGCAAATTCTAGATGGTACGACATTTATGGAAAAAGGAGTAGGCTACGCTGCTACCCATTTAAATATCGGGTTTTTCCCAAATTTGGGTATTCAATACGTATTTGAAGGTCCTTTTAACAATGGAATTATTAACGTTCCTATTTATAGAAACGATGCTGAAATGGATGACAATAACTGGAACTTTATTGGCAATCCCTATCCGTCTCCAATCGCTTTGGATGGTGCAGATGGATTTTTAGCACAAAACGTCAATATAGACCAAACTGTACCTGATGCAGAGCGTATTGATGGTGCTATTTATTTATGGTCCCATGATACCGATGTAAGCGGCACTGCAAATGGTAATGAGCCTTTAAATTATTCTTCAAGTGATTACGCTATAATTAATGGAGTGGACGCAGTTGCAGGAGGGGATGGACTTGAGCCTGAACGATTTATACCATCTGGTCAGGGATTTTTCGTATCAATGAGCGATGCCGCGACTCCTACTTTTGCTGATGGAAATATCAAGTCAGTTGATGTTATTTTCAATAATGCTATGAGGGTTCGAACTCCTGGTAGTAACGGTCAATTTTTCAGACAGAACGACGTAAATCCTGACTTTAACAAGTTAAGATTAAATTTGACCTCAACAGAAAATGTTTTTAGCCAGATTTTAATTGGCTATGTTGAAAACGCATCAAGTGGGTACGATGGGATGTATTTTGACGCTCCAAAGAATCTTTCAGCAGGCTCGAGTGCATCAATTTATTCCATTATAAATGGAATTGATAAGAAGTTCGCCATTCAGGGAAGAGCAATAGAAGATTTATCGCTTGACGAAGTTATTCCTTTGGGATTGAAAACTTCTATTGAAGAAGCCACGATCTATTCAATTTCTATTGCACAATTAGAAGGCAACTTCATGGCCTCAAACCCAATTTACATCAAGGATAGCTTACTGAATGTTACCCATGATTTGACTCAATCTGATTATACATTTACTTCAGAAACAGGAACCTATGATGAACGTTTTGAAATTGTCTTTAATTTAGATGCCACCCTTGATTTAGACAATAATATGATGTCACCTAACGATGTATCAATTGTTGAACTAAACAATGGTAAGGTTAGAATTTCCGTAGGGAATGAGGCTACAATGCGCCAAATAGAAATTTTGGATTTATTGGGGAGAACACTCTATACTTTTGATACCAATACGTCTTCTGAAATTCTGACTATTTCGGCGGTAAGACAATCGACTTATTTCGCGAGGATTACGCTTTCCAATGGTCAAGTGATGGTGAAAAAAGCGGTAAAACGAAATTAATTATTCCATATCTCCGTGATATTCGGCCTCTAAAAACGATGACAAAAGCGTCTTTATCAATCTGAAGATTAACATAATTCCGCAGCGTTTATTCAATTTTAGGTATTTATAAAGTACTTTGTTATCAGTCAATTAGTCTTTACGGGGTTTTCGTCGACTATTTAAGTGATTCTTCGATTAAATAGTTTTCTCTTTAAATTATTCAACATATTTGATGAGCTATTAATCAATTTATAAATATTCATGAAAAAATTTACAAGAATCATGATACCTTTCATGTGCAGTATTGCCATGGCTTTAGGTGTCAATGTTAATGCTCAAGACGGCTGTTATGCAGCATCTGTTGTTTCTTTTGACCAAGGACAGCGGTCAAACGGAGCCGATGTAGCCGCAGACCGTTCCGATGAAGCAGAAGGCCTTGGCATGCCAGACATGTCGAATGCTGCTGGTGGTTTCGTTTCACTTGGTTTTGGTGGAAGCATTACTTTACAATTAGATGGGGCTGTGTTCAATCAGCCAGGCGCTGACCTAGCAATTTTTGAAACTTCGTTTTCAGGCGATAATTGTGGGCAATCAGACGATGAATCTGCAATGGTAGAGGTCTCTGAATTAGGCTTTATTTGGTATGAAGTTGGAACAATCTGCAGAGATGGTGAAATAGATATCGAAGGATTGCCAATTGCATTCGTAACCCAAGTTAGAATTACTGATGATAATGAAGGTAGTGGTGACGGTTGGGATTTAGATGGTGTAGTTGCAATCAATGGATGTGATGTAGTTCCTGATGGTCTACCAGAATCCTGTGATAATTTTGATTACTTCGTTTTTGATAAAACCGATGATGGCGTTTTGGCAATTTACAGAGCTAAAACTGTAGGTGCAAACTCTGAGCTTACTTTGATTACTGAGAGAGAGGAAGGAACGGAAATCTCTTTGGCCTACAACGAGCAAGAAAATTTACTTTACGGAATCAACCCTGCAGGTACAATGATTGAAACCATTGATCCATTTACAGGCTTCGTTTTAAATACGGTTGCAGTAGATTCAGGATATGGTGGTGGAGTATTTTCAGCTGTTTACAAAAATGGATTTTTATATTCAGCATCAGGACAACAAAACAGAGTTGTTGCAATAAATGTTGCGACTGGTGCTTTTGTTGAAGTCGTTGATGAAGTTCCAGTTAACGGTGGTGACTTAACCTTTATTGGTAATGACCTTTACTTAACCACAAAAGACGGTAATGATTTATATCAAATTGCTGGAGGTGAGGCAACTTTAATAAGCTCAATACCTCAAGGTGTTCATGGCACTAGTTCTACACCAGGTGGACAGATTGCAATGATTGCAAGAAATTCAAGTGAAATCCAAATTTTCAATACCGATGGTTCACCAGCAGGTTCATTAAATGCAACCTTAAACGGTGAAACGTTCACTTTTAAAAACGGTGATTTTACTGGAGGATGTAATATCCCAAATAATGATGAAGACCCAGAATGCCTTAACTTTAATGTATTCTATTCAGACATTCCTCTAGGTTCAGGACCAACAACAATCTATAAAGTTAATTTCGTTGGAGGTGCTGCCGATTTAGGATTTGTCAGAGAGTTTGATGGTAACGCTAATTATCATATTGCTTATGATTATGATGCCAATGTAATCTATGCAGTAAATGAAAATGGTTCTGGATTTGAAACTGTTGACCCATTCTTAGGTACTTCAACATTTACAGCGTTTCCTGAGAGTACTCAAACTACAACAACAGCTGCTTACTATCAAGGAAAGCTTTATGTCGGTTCGTCTCAACTTGATGAGGTTTACGTTTATGATTTAATGACCGGTACGCTTACGTTTATTGCTAACGCACCCGTACAAGGTGGTGATTTGGTTGTCGCTAACGAACAGCTATTTTTAGCCTCGCAAAATGCTGGTGGTAATTGGTATAAAATAAGTGGTGGCTCTGCTACTCAGCTTCAAGCGACACCAGGTAATGGTAAAGTTAATGGTGCAGCTGCATTGGATGATGGCAGTATCATGTTTTCAAACAAAGACGAAAATGTATTCAGAATATTGGATGGTGGTAGTGTAACTGACGTACCTGTATTCTTGGATGGAGAGCAATTTACACTGAGATGGGGGGATTTAGCCACAGGCTGTAATTTATTAAACAACGAGGAGCCATGTACACCAGACGTAGCAAACGGCAGCTTCGAGGAGTTCACTGGAGATGGAACTGACGGTGCGTTATCAGGTGGCTGGGACTATGTTCCAGAGGAGAATGTTCCTGCCTGGAGCAGCACAGATGGG
>JBCCOJ010000170.1:0-7002 GCA_039025415.1 Bacteroidota bacterium
CAATTTTGCATCTAATGAAATTACAAAACCTTACATGTATATTGATTCTACAAAAGGCGCAATTGTTTTCCACGCAATGCCAACAGCGTCAAAAACGAAAAATACAAAATACACAAGATCAGAGCTTAGGGAACAGATGGTACCAGGTGAGAACAATGTGAATTGGACTTTCAAGGATGGAGCGTACATGAGGGGTGAAATTCAGATGGATGAAGTTACTCGTGGCGATAATGGAAAATACCACCGGGTTATCATTATGCAAATTCATGGAAGACTTACCAATGAACAACGAGATATGATTGGAGAAGACGACAACAATGCACCACCTATTCTTAAAATTTATTGGGACAATGGTAAAGTAAGGGTAAAGACAAAATTACTGAAAAATTTGAATGCGGTAGAACCTGAGATACTTCACGAAGACGCCTGGGACGATGACAAAGGCTTTAATTTTGAGCAGCAAGTAGGATTTAGAAAATTTATTTTGGAAGTCAAGGTTTCAGATGGAAAAATGGTGGTCATTCTCAATGAAAATGAATATAAAGTTTACGAAAATATTCACATGAAAAAGTGGGGTGTATTTGAGAATTATTTTAAAGCAGGCAATTATTTTCAAACAAGGGATGAAGGTGCCTATGCAAAAGTTAGATTTTATGAATTAGAGGTCAGTCATTAAATAATTTTGAAAAAGTTATAGAATTAATACTGTTCTTTTTTAAAAGCTATGACGTGTGTTTTCAAAAAAGAAATTGCTCTGAGGATTGAACGTCGATATGATAATATTTACATAAATTTAGACAAGATTAATCTGGTTAGCCAGTTATTAAATTGTATTTATGAAATTAGAAACACTTCAAAAAACAGACAGTTATAATTTGCAAAAATCTATTATTTCCCAAATTAGAGATCTTATAAATCAAAAAAACCTTGAACCTGGCGATAAATTGCCATCAGAGAGGATGTTATCAGAACGATTTGAGACATCAAGGGGGAACATTAGAGCGGCGATTCAGAAATTAGAGTTTTATGGGCTCTTGAACTCAATTCCCCAAAGCGGCACTTTTGTGGCCAAAATTGGTATAACGGCATTGAATGGAATGATTGATGATATTCTCGAATTGGAAAATCCAGACTTTAAATCCTTGGTAGAAACGCGAATACTTCTTGAGCTCAAAACGGTTAGACTTGCCGCACTACGCAGAACAAATACAGATTTAAAACGCATGAAGGAAACGCTTGATGCATATACCGATAAAGTAAATAATGGTGAAGACGCTGTTCAAGAAGATTTATTATTTCATTTGGCAATAGCAAAGGCTAGTGGAAACATAACCATGAATACATTTATGTTGACTATCACTCCTGAGATTATCACAAATTTTGAAAAATACCATGTTTGTGACAAGGGATTGGCAAAATCGGCCATATTAGAACATAAGGAAATATATGAAGCTATCGAGGCTCAAAATCCGCAGTTGGCAAAGCAAAAAATGAAGGAGCACTTTAGCGTTTTGTATCAATATTGTTATAACGTTTAAAATTCAAATTACATGACCAAGGCATGACATTAAAAGGACTTAGATGGTGGGTGATAGGCTTGATTGCTTTGGCAACCGTTATTAACTATATAGACAGGCAAGCGCTACCTGTGTTGTGGCCAGATATGGCAGAGGAATTATATCCAGAAAAAAACGCTGATGAACGAAAGCAAATCTATGCGTTAATTTCAACTTTTTTTATACTGTCCTATGCTTTTGGTCAAGCAATTTTCGGTAAAATTTTTGATAAAGTAGGAACTAGGATTGGTTTTACCTTATCCATAGGGTTTTGGTCAATCGCTACGGCACTTCATGCTTTTGCAAAAGGCGTTGTGAGTCTTACCTTTTTCCGTTCATTGTTAGGTGTTTCTGAAGCTGGTAACTGGCCAGGTGCAGCCAAAGGAAATGCTGAATGGTTTCCAACAAAAGAAAGGGCATTTGCTCAAGGTCTATTTAATTCTGGTGCTGCCGTTGGAGGAATAGTCGCTTTCCCAACAATCGGTCTTTTATCCATTTATCTAGATTGGCAGTACATTTTTATTGCGATTGGTGCAGTTGGGTTGTTATGGTTAATACCATGGTGGATTTTGGTAAAGTCACCACCAAAAAAGCATCCGTGGATTACAGATGAAGAGCGTGACTATATATTGACCGGTCAAAGAAACCAAAATTTAGAAGAAGGTAGCGTTGATGAAGGCTATAATCCCGATACTGGAAAATTATTGAGTCATAAAGAGAGCTGGGGAGTTATTATAGCATCTGCTGCTATTGACCCAATTTGGTGGTTGTTTATTTTCTGGATTCCTATTTATCTCAATGAGGTTTACGGGATGGATGTAAAGTCTATAGGCTTTTACGCTTGGGTGCCTTATGTCGGTGCCATGCTGGGAGCCTGGTTTGGTGGATTGCTTGCTCAAAACAGAATTAAGGCGGGTTGGACGGTTGACAAAACACGTAAATTGGTTATCACACTTGGCTGCATTATAATGCTACCAACATTGTTAGCTATGTCAAATCCCGGTGGACCGGAAATAGCTGTTTTATTGATGGCCGTTATTTTATTTGGTTTTCAAACAGCAATTGGTAATGTTCAAACTTTGCCGAGTGATTTGTTCGGTGGTAAATCTGTTGGTACACTTTCAGGTTTTGCAGGTATGGCCGCCAAATTAGGTGCATTTGGGCTTACGGCTCTTATACCTTGGTTGACTTCTGGAGGAAACTATACACCGGCATTTATCATTGGTGCTGCACTGGCTATTATTACAATGGCAAGTGTTTGGTTCCTATGTCCAAAAATAGAACCACTTAAAAAAGGAAATAAAGAAATTTAAATCAACTACATAAACTATAACCATTATCATGAGTAAATTAAAAGGAAAAATTGCTGTGGTCACAGGAGCTACTGGAGGGATTGGATTTGAAACTGCAAAACGTCTTGGTTTAGATGGCTGCACTGTAATTATAAACGGTTTAGATGACAATGATGGTGCAACTAGATTGGCAGAGCTTAAAAAAGAAGGAATTACTGCTGATTACTATGGTTTTGATGTTACAAATGAGGATTTGGTGAATGATAACATTAAAGCAATAGGCGAAAAGTACGGTAAAATTGATATAATTGTTAATAACGCTGGTGGACTTGGTGGACGCTCAAGATTCGAGGAAATGACTACCGAGTTTTATCGTAAGGTCATGGCGCTGAACTTGGATTCTGTCTTTTTTGTTTCTCGCGCCGCAATACCATATTTGAAAAAAGGAGAACACCCTACCATCATTAACTTTACATCAAACGCAGGTTGGACTGCTGGAGGTCCTGGCGCAGGAATTTATGGAACATCCAAAGCAGGAGTGCATTCAATTACTAGGGCCCTAGCGAAGGATTTAGCAGAGTACGGTATTCGGGTAAACGCCGTTTCCCCTGGTACAATCGATACACCATTTCATGCACAAATAAAATCAACTAAACCAGAAGTATTTGCCTCTTGGGCAAACAATATTCTTTTGGGTAGATTAGGACAGCCAGAAGATGTAGCTTCAGTTATCTCATTCTTAGCGAGTGCGGATGCAGCTTTTATTACAGCTGAAACTATCCAAATTGGGGGTGGTCAGGCTTTAGGGATATAATTATTAATAGGATATTAAAACGAAAATAACAATGAAAAAAGTAGTCACTTTCGGTGAAATAATGTTACGGCTTGCTCCACAAGGATTTTTAAGGTTTTCACAAGCTGCGTCTTTTGATGTTGTTTACGGTGGTGGAGAATCAAATGTAGCGGTATCTCTGGCTAACTATGGTGTTCCTGTGGATTTTGTAACCCGTTTGCCAAAAAATGATATTGGGCAATGCGCCATGATGGAAATGCGAAAAAGAGGAGTCGGTGTAGATAAGATAATCTACGGTGGCGACCGTTTGGGCATTTATTTTTTAGAGACAGGTGCAGTCAGTCGAGGGAGTAAAGTAGTTTATGACAGAGCACATTCTGCCATTTCTGAAATTGAACCAGGCATGGTTGATTGGAAATCGGTGTTTAAGGATGTGGCTTGGTTTCATTGGACGGGCATTACTCCAGCAATTTCCCAAGGAGCAGCAGATGCATGCTTGGAAGCTCTAAAAGTAGCTAGTGACATGGGTGTGACCATCTCGACCGACTTGAATTATCGGGCAAAGCTGTGGACTTATTGTGATGATGCTCATCGAGAAGATATTATGACTGAATTAACTTCCTATTGTGACATTGTTCTTGGAAACGAGGAAGATGCTGAAAAACATTTTGGAATTCACCCAGAAGGCTTAGACGTTCATAAACATGGTCATGATGTTAAGGCCGAGGCATTTTTATCTGTCTGTAAACAAATGATGGAAAAATTCCCACGAGCGAAGAAAGTCATCACAACATTACGCGGTTCAATTTCAGCATCCCATAATACTTGGGCAGGAGTACTTTACGATGGAAAGAAAATGTACGAGACAAGACAATATCAAATAACAGATATTGTAGATAGAGTTGGAGGCGGTGATTCTTTTATGGGTGGCTTGATTTACGGGCTGTTGAAATATCCAGAGGATGACCAAAATGCCTTGGATTTTGCAGTCGCAGCGTCTTGTTTAAAGCACACCATTAAAGGCGATGCCAATCTGGTAACCGTTTCGGAAGTTGAAAAACTCATGGGCGGTGATGCCTCGGGTCGCGTTGCCCGATAAGTCATCATTGCTTTATTTCTTGTAGAGGCATAAAGAATCTTTAAGATTGGTATTTCATGACTGTCTTAAAGAAAATTCTAGTATTGGTTATAAACCCAGAAACTCATTAATAAAAAAACTTATAAACACGTTAAAGTGGCAAACTACACAAGATTAGAGGTGGCAGAGGTTATGAAGCAAACTGGTTTAGTACCATTGTTTTATAATTCAGATATAGAAATAAGTAAAAAGGTTATTAAGGCCTGCTATGATGGCGGAGCCAGGTTACTGGAATTTACGGCAAGGGGTGATTTTGCCCATGAGGTTTTCGGCAAGCTTAATAAATACGTTATTAAGGAGCTACCGGGTATGATAATGGGCGTTGGCTCAGTAACAGATGCTGCATCCGCTTCCCGTTTCATTGCCTTAGGTGCAAACTTTATTGTAACGCCAGTATTAAGGGAAGATATCGCCGTGGTTTGCAACAGAAGAAAAGTATTATGGTCTCCAGGCTGTGGTACTTTGACGGAAATCTGCAGAGCTGAAGAGCTAGGTTGTGAAATTGTAAAGTTATTTCCTGGAGGTACTTACGGACCGGATTTTGTTAAAGCCATACGCGGCCCTCAACCGTGGACAAGCATCATGCCAACTGGAGGTGTGTCACCGACCAAGGAAAATCTAGAGGGTTGGTTCAATGCTGGGGTAACTTGTGTGGGAATGGGTTCTAAATTGATTTCAAGAGAAATTATAGCTAATCAAGATTATTTAAAACTCAAAAACAAGGTTGAAGAGGCTCTTGAAATCATTAATGAAATCAGAATAGGGTAACTATTGATAAAAGGGGCCATTATTTATGATTTTTCAAAAACATATTATAATGGGGTAAAAATCGCGCTGAAATGGTCATTCTTTGATAAATTTCAAAACCTTAGCTAGTCGATTTTCTTCTGTGATGATAATAAAGTACAAACCAGAATCTAAACCCGAAACTTTAAGTCTATTATTATCCAAGCGGCCAGTAATATCTATTTGTTTCGCGTTAATATCATAGACTAATATGTCGTCATAATCGTTAGTTCTAAAGTTTTTGAATGAAAGGATATCTTTCACAGGATTTGTTGACAAGGAAATAGCTTCGGTTTGATTGGAAAAATTAGAAACATCCAAAGTTTCGATTTCCATAATGCTAAAATCAGCAAATAATACTTCTTCATCCTGTAAATCGCTAGCATTATTTAAGCTGCGATAGATGCCCCATTTTGGTCGAGAAAAATCCGCGCCATCTTGCCAAGTGTCCATATTGTTCGTGTAACTGAGCAAAGAGGCATTATCCGAAATTTTTCTAATATTGATGGTGTAATTACCGGAATTAAGGTAGGTAATATTTTCAGTAACTTCTAACCACTCCCCTCGAAGTAAGTCTAGGTCAACTGTAGCTATCGTGGTTTGATTATTGGTCGGCGTATAACGAAGTTCGAGTCTATCTGGTGTTCCTTTTCTTAATGTAAGCGTTACCATTGGTATAGAAGCAAACGGGCCACCCACACTTTTAATTTGATGAACATGCGTAAAATTCGAAGAAACTTGAAAGTTGTCAGGGATTTTGAATTTCCAATTATATTCAACCGTTTCCCCAAAAGTTGCCAAAAGTTCATCAGGCGATTGGTCATAAGTTTTTATTTCAGTACGTTGTCTATCAAAATTTAAACAGCGATCGTTATCTGGTGTGACGTGGGCAAAAAATCGAAAAACGGCCTTGTTTAATTCGTTATCAAATACCTCGTCAATATGCCTACCGAAAGCATTGTGTGCACAATCAGGTACTTCCACGGCATTATATCCTGGAGCTAGAACGGCATTTATCTCTTCATAAGTTGTTCCAGGTCCGTTGGCTTCTAATAGGATTTGGCTATGTCCAAATGCCATGAAAAATAAGGTTAATAAAACGGGTAGTTCAGGCCTATGCATAATTCTATCTTTGAATGGTTAAATTGGTTAACCAATATATACTATATTCTGAACTTGATAAAATGTAAAGCGTTAATTTATCGTTTGTGTACTTCGGAGTTTAGATTTAGCTAAGAGAAATAAAATTCCGAATATAAAAATTTTTAATCATATGTTAATGAATATTTTATGAGGATTCGATACTTTAACGCTTTACATTTTATCAAGTTCAGAATATAGTATATATTGGTTAACCAATTTAACCATTCAAAGATAGAATTATGCATAGGCCTGAACTACCCGTTTTATTAACCTTATTTTTCATGGCATTTGGAC
>JBCCOJ010000171.1:0-6971 GCA_039025415.1 Bacteroidota bacterium
CAAAAAAAAACGGAAATATTAACCAAATTGGGGCTTAAGTTTATTTATAAGAAAGGTGTTCTCAGAATATTTTTTAAAGAAAATTATTAATATTTCCCCGAATGTTGTTTAGAGTGTAATGACAGAAAAACCCCTCTTAAGACTGTCTTTTTAAATTACTGCATTAGTCCCACATACTTCATTTCATTATTTCATTATAAATCAAAACCATCACTTTTCAACCCTACATCCTCATAAAGAGGTTATTTACTGGGATACTATTGCTGATTCAACCTAACTTTTTATATTTATCCCGCCTTGACATTGCATAATGCGTAAGAAAAAAGATATCCATTTTGAAGTATCAGAACGAAAGATTCTCTTACGTCTAATGGATATTTCGGTTGTGTTTCTGGGATTGTACTTTCTTGAGATTTACGTCAACTATGATTACCTAACCATAACCAACGAAACTTTAACTCCCTTAATTGTACTCGGTTTTTATCTTACCGGTTTTGGTACTATTTTCGAAATCTACAATCTTCAAAAGTCAAGTCAGCTTTACGTTACCTTTAAAAATATTGTACTTACCGCATCTACAGTATCTTTATTTTATCTGTTAACTCCTTTTTTAACTCCAATACTTCCAGATGACCGAATTGAAATCATTTACTTCTATTTGGTCATCGTCGTCACCTTGTTTCTGTGGCGATTACTGTATATCAAATTTATATCAACGTCAAGATTCTATAAAAGAGTACTTTTGATTGGCGAAATTTCCAACTTAGACAATATCGTCAAACCACTTCGTGAAGCCGACCCAAACTATCAAATTGTAGGCTTTATAAACTGTGAGGAAAAAATTGAGGACCCTATTAAGTTTAAGGGATTAAAAGAGTTTCCATCGAGTGAATTACTGAATACCATTAAAAAAGAACGAATTTCTGAGTTGCTGGTTGCCACCTATAATTCTGAAAATATTGCAACTTCTGTTTATCACGATTTAATCAATCTTCTCGATCAGGGTTTTACCATACGTGAGTATACCCAGGTTTATGAGGAACTTACTAACCGTGTCCCTATTCAATTTGTGGGTAAGGATTTCTACAAATATTTTCCATTTAGCAGAAGTAATCAAAATACACTCTATCTCTTTTTTCATAGGTTGTTTGATGTTCTGTTTTCGGTAGTTGGTCTTTTATTTGGAATCCTTATTTCTCCCATAATACTTATTGGTAATCTTATTGGCAATCGAGGACCATTATTTTATACCCAAGAGCGGGTTGGAAAGAATGGTAGCATTTTTAAGATTTATAAACTCCGAAGTATGATTAAAAATGCAGAAGCTAATGGCGAAAAGTGGGCGACTAAGAATGATGCACGAATCACCAAATTCGGTAAGTTTTTGCGACGCTCTCGCTTGGATGAGATTCCGCAATTTATCAACGTTCTCAAAGGTGATATGAACATTATAGGCCCAAGGCCTGAACGACCGTTTTTTGTCAAGGAACTTTCGCAGATGATTCCATTTTACGATACTAGACACATTATTGAACCCGGACTAACTGGCTGGGCTCAAGTAAATACGGGTTATGGCGTAAGTGTGGATGATAGCCTTTTAAAACTGCAGTACGATTTGTTTTATATCAAAAGACGTAGTTTGTTTTTGGACTTCAATATTATCATTAAAACCCTGAGTACGATTATTTATTATCGGGGGCAGTAATTCGGTTTTCAATGGCAGTATGCAGTATCCAGTATGCAGTTGGCGGTCTCGGTTTTTAGTGGCGGTGGACGGTAGGCAGTTGGTAGTCTCAGTTTTCAGTAGCAGTCTCAGTTTACAGTTTTAGCGTGGTATAATTGGTCTGTCTTCGGTAGACGGTAAAAGTTGGTTTATTTCCTTTTAATGAATACGATAATTAAGTTAAAAATCAATTGGTTAAATCTTTTTTGCAAAATCCTTAGGAAATAAAAGAATTTTCTACATTAATTGATTTTTTAACTTCTCACTTCTCACTTCTCACTTCTCACTTCTCACTTCTCACTTCTCACTTCTCACTTCTCACTTCTCACTTCTCACTTCTCACTTCTCACTTCCAACTCCTAACTCCTTACTCCTAACTTCTCAAAGCCCACAGCCAACCACCATCACCCCCTCGGCTTCCTAAAAAAACCAATTAATAGAACCACCACCATTATAAAAATGCTGATTCTTGCAATGTAATCCCCGGCAAGAACGTAAAAGGTTATTTTGTCATTTGTAGTCACGCTTCCCTTTAAAACGCCCTGCTCGCCGTAGGCCAATTGACTGGTAATCTCACCTTTGGCATTTATAAACGCTGAAATTCCCGTATTCGCACTTCTCGCGATTTCCCGTCTTGTTTCAATGGCCCTTAATTTTGCATAACTTAAATGTTGTTTATGGCCTTGGGTTTCATTCCACCAAGCGTCGTTGGTAATGATGGTCAAAAAATTAGAGTCGTTCCTTACGTAACCGGTTACGAATTCGCCGTAAACCGATTCATAACAGATGATTGGTGCCGCTTTAAACTTTCCATTAGACGAGGAAAATACCCCTCGATAGTCTTGGGTGGTTTTCATGGCGACCGTACCGCCCAAATCAATCAATGCATCTCCAAGAATAGGCTTTAAAACGCTCTGGTAGGGGAAATTCTCTATACCGACTACCAATTTCGACTTGTTGTACTGCGGAATGTTATCCAATCGATTCACCATGATGGCCGAATTATAATCATCGTACCATGTAGTAGCATTGTACTGATTGGTTTCTGGCCGTACGCGCTTTTTGTCATAAAAAACATCCAGAAAGGAAATTCCCGATATTATATTGAGATTTGGATGCCTGTTTATAATGCGGTCTAAACGATTTCTAAGTTGTGAAGACTCAAATTCTGGCAACCTAACACTATCCGCAAAATACGTTTCTGGTGCAATTAGAAAATCCGTTGAACCTGAAATTTCCGCTTCGGCAAGACGTTCCATCAAATCAACAAATTTCAGATTGGTCATATTAAACTTTTCCGAATAGGGATCAATATTCGGTTGAAGTAAAATGACATTCACCGAATCGCCGGAAGTGGACACACTCCGGAGAATGATAAGTGATATGCCAATTGGGATTAAGATTAAGGCCGCACATTTCAGCAATAGAAATTTTAAACCCTTTTTCAATTGCTCTTTCTCTAATTTTAAAACCGCTGAAAAAATCAAACAGTTAAGCAGCCATACCCAAACTGTTCCACCAAAAGTCCCCGTATATTCATACCATTGAATCCATGAAGTAAATTCAGAAAAACCATTGCCAAGATTTAGCCAAGGCCAGGAAAATTCCCAGACCAGATGTAGCTTTTCGAAGCTTATCCAAAGTAAGACCAAAAATAATAACGACCTATTTTGTGATTGACGTTTCGCATATTTATGATAAATCAAAAACACAGTGGCCATAAGTGCGGAGTTGACCAAAACCGCAAAACTGGCACCGAACAAATCAGCAAACCGAAGCCAGCTCGTCGTAATTACATTCCATAAAAAAAACGAAAGGTAAGCGAGCGCCCAAACTTTTAAGCCTTTACGTTTTGATTCGTTGTTTCTAATGTTTTGTTCCGTAAGTAAAAGCGGCACAAAGGCTCCAAAGAGTAATAGTGGAAATCCGTAAGTTGGCCATCCAAAAGCGAGCAATAGACCAGACGCTATGGCGAGTAAGATATTCTTCACTAGCGAAAGATACTAAAATCAATTTTCAGCGAAAACACATTTGAGTATAATGCCGCGCTTTGGTCGCCAATATCGGTAAAGGCGTAATCAATTTGAATGCCTTGATATTTAAAACCTAGACCTATACTGGGCTGAAAGGTTAAATTTTCAGAATTATCAATTTGTAGTTCATTTTGGAAATTACCTGCACCAGCCCTCAAAAACACCAAATCAGTGTAACCAAATTCAAAGCCTAAGGCAGGATTAACACTAGCGAATGAAGTTGAAATTATGTCATTGTTTTCAGCAAAGCGAACGTTCAAATCAAAGGAGGCCAAAAAGGAATAATCATACCGCACAATAAACTTCTTTGACATCCCAATCTGTAATTTAGGGATAGTAATCTCTGTACTTTCAGGTACGGTTTGATTTTGTCCTTCAACGGCGTTTTGTATATCGGCCAATCGTTCATCATCAAAGGACCAAGCGTTGTAAGTCGTCGTGATGTCTCTGGCCATAACGCCAAATTTCCAATTGTTTTTAGTTTGGAATTGAATACCAGCGTCCAAACCAAAACCCCAAGAATTGGCAAAATCACCGATAATACGCCTGACAACTTTGGCGTTGATGCCGTAGGTAAGACCTTCTAGTGGTAGCTCTCTCGCATAGGAAAAGGTCAAGGCGTAATCAGCGGTTGAAAAAAGACTTATCCTATCGTAATTTATATTTCCTTGGTCGTCAATAAGTTGGGTGGTATCCAAAATATCGTCGACTCCAAACCGAATCAAGGATATAGCGACCGCACTTCGGTCATCCAATGGCTTTGCAAATGCGATGTAGTTGTAATTAGCAATATTGGCAAAATAGCTAGAGTGGAAGAGTGCCAATTGATTGTCTTCTAAATTGACTAACCCAGCTGGATTCCAGTAACCTGAATTGACATCGGCGGTATGGGACACGACAGAATTACTCATCCCCAATGCAGCAGCATCCACACCAATATTTAAGAACTCATTTGAGTATTTACGGGTGGTTTGGGCTACACCAAAAAACGATACCAAGCTTATAACAAGGAATACGTAATTCTTCAAAGCGCTTTTTTTGCAAATATGCGATATAATTTCAATCTATTAAACTATAAATAGTTTGAGTTATTGCCTATTTTGGGACTTTGTCGAAAATACTTTGTTAATTTTACATTGATTTAATAAATACCTCTTGAAAAAGTATATACCAAATCTTTTTACCCTACTCAATTTATTCAGTGGTTGTATTGCGGTATTATTCGCAACCCAGTCTAATTTTGTTGCTGCAGCTTTTTTTGTTTTCTTAGGTATTTTTTTCGATTTTTTTGATGGCCTTTTGGCAAGAAAGCTAAATGTTCAAAGTGAATTGGGTATTCAGTTGGACTCACTTGCCGATATGGTAACCAGTGGACTTGTCCCTGGAATAGTCATGTACAAACTACTGTCAAAAAGCCTTAATGTTTCCGAACAAAAAATTGATGCCGATTGGAATTCGGGTTTTGATTTTATTGGTTTTGAACTTCCGGTTTTACCTTTAGTGGGTCTATTTATTACCTTGGCCAGTTGTTATCGTCTGGCAAAATTCAACTTGGACGAAGACCAACAGACCTATTTCAAAGGCTTACCGACTCCAGCAAATGCCTTATTGATTCTTTCCTTACCATTAATATTACAATATCCTGAAAATGAATTTGTAGAACAGCTGATTTCCAATATTTGGTTTTTATTGGGACTTACGTCCTTTAGTTGTTATATACTCAATTCAGACATAAAGTTATTTGCTTTAAAATTCAAGGGATTCGGATTTAAGGAGAATAAACTCAAATACAGCTTCATTTTAATTTGCATCGTTTTGCTTTTTTTGCTGAACTTTTTGTCCATCCCAATTATCGTATTTCTTTACATAATCATATCAATTTTTGATAGTTATGTATTTAATGAACAATCGAACGCTTAGATTATGGCCTCAGGTTTTTTCGCCCTATTAGATGATATCGCCGTGCTTATGGATGATGTCTTGACCATGAGTAAGGTCACTACGAAAAAAACAGCCGGTATACTTGGTGATGATTTAGCTGTTAATGCGGAAAAGGCATCAGGATTTGTGTCTTCGAGGGAAATACCCGTGTTATGGGCTATAACTAAAGGCTCATTCCTCAACAAGCTTATTATACTTCCCATATCATTTTTGTTGAGTGCCTTTTTACCTAGCGTCTTAAAAATTGTTTTGGTCTTGGGTGGACTTTACCTAGCGTATGAAGGTGTTGAGAAAATTTATGAATTCTTTTTCCATACAAAGGACAAGGTAAAATCTGAAAATAGCTCACCCGAAGACAGTCCGGTTGATTTAGAAGATGAAAAAGCTAAAATCAGGTCGGCAATTATAACCGACTTCATCTTATCGGTTGAAATTGTGATTATTGCAATCAGTACGGTCATTGATAGGGATTTAACTTTTCAGATAATTGTAGTGAGTATTGTTGCCATTATTGCGACAATTGGGGTATATGGTATCGTAGCACTAATTGTAAGAATAGACGATTTGGGTCTGAGATTGGTTAAGGCAAATCCCAATAAGACTATTTTAAATAAAATAGGGAAGTTGCTTATTCTAGCCTTACCAAAAATTGTAAGGGCACTCTCGGTAATAGGAACAATAGCTTTGCTGCTGGTTGCTGGTGGCATTTTTGTTCACAACATTGAATACTTGCACCACTTTCTGGAGAATTGGCCGGGAATCTTAAGGGACTTTACCATTGGCTTTATTTTTGGTTTGGCCGCTTTGATTATTGTAAATCCAATCAAGTCACTATTTAAGAAGCGCAATAACTAAAAATCCACAATCAGACCCATAAAGCTCTGATTGTGGACACAACCTAGGAAAACTAATTAATAGCTTTTTAAATATTATAGCACATTGATAATCATCAGTAATGTGGAAACGATAAGGCTGCAAACAAAGGCCGTCATTATTATTTTAGGTTTCTGAACCGATAATATTGCAGCAAGTACGTTGGTACAAAATACCGTCACTAAGAATACTTGAGACATTTGTACGAATGAGTTTCCATTTTGAAATATGTAAAAAACCGAAATACCGCCCAAGCAGGTTGCAATGATAATTGCTGATGCAACATAAAGCATAAGGTGGTTTTCAATGTCTGTTCCGAATTTTGAATATAAAGCTTCCATTATAATTGATTTTAAATATTATAAAGCAAAGCTAGCTTGAAGAAAAAGCTTAAATCATGA
>JBCCOJ010000172.1:0-6965 GCA_039025415.1 Bacteroidota bacterium
AAAAGCAAATCTATGCGCAACTAAAGAAGCAATTCCAAAAAACTTATTTTCTAAGTTTCAATAAAGAAGAGTCTATTTATAAAGAAGAAGAAAAACTTGCCGCTCCATCTCCTTCTTCAGGTGGGGTTACAATTACAGTTAGTAATGGATCAGATGTCCGCTACAAAAACATTAAGGAGCAGCGTTATATAAATGCCAACGAAATATACGGTAAGGCTTTTTTGATAAAAGATAGTATTAAGCCAATTGCATGGAAATTGGTAAACGAAACCAAGAACATTGGTAACTATACTTGCTTTAAAGCAGAATTCACAGAAACCTATACCGATAAGACAATTTCTGAAGATGGTAAATTTGAAGATGTGGAAAAAGAGAAAACCACAACGGCTTGGTACACGCCACAAATACCAATAAGTAATGGTCCAGAAGATTTTCAAGGATTACCCGGCCTAATTCTCGAGATTAACGATGGCGAATTAACCTTAGTCTGTAGTAAAATTGTATTAAACCCTGATAAAACCGTAGTTGTTAAAGAACCAACAAAAGGGAAAGAGGTCAACCAATCTGAATACGATGCAATCGTAAAAAAGAAAATGGAGGAACAAATGGAGCAGTTTAGAGGCAGAGGTCGTGACGGCGAGGTCAAGGTCATTAGTTTTGGTGGTTGATTTTTGTGAAACATTTAACTTAAACTAATCAAACTTCTAACAAACTTCGTAGTCTTAAAATATTTATCGGTATCTAAACCAAATAAATAAGTTCTACGAATGAAACGATTAGTTCTAAAACTAGCATTTGTTACTTGCATTTTCGTAACTATTTCAAGCGCTCAAAATTTTCAAGGTCAAGCAATTTACCAGACTAAAACCACAATGGACATGAGCCAGTGGGGTCGAAGGGAAATGAGTGAACAACAGAAGAAAATGATTGCTGAGCGAATGAAAGGCATGCTTGAAAAAGTCTATGTGCTAAATTTTAACCAAAGCGCATCAACTTACAAGGAAGAGGAAAAATTGGAAGCGCCAGGTGCTGGAGGAAATCGGTGGGGCGGAATGATGAGCAGTTTTACTGCTGGGCCACAGTATAAAAACATTAAGGAACAATTGTTGCTTCAAGAGCAGGAGTTTTTTGGGAAGCATTTTTTGATACGCGACTCTTTACCAAAATTGGAATGGAAATTAGGTAAAGAAACTAAGCAGATTGGTCAGTATACTTGTTTTAAGGCTACCACCACCAAGCGAGTTGACGAATTGGATTTTAGTAAAATGCGTCGTCGAGGTCGTAACAATGATAAAAAAGAAAAAGGTGATGATAAAATGACTACAGCTGATACCACTGCAACAAAAGGTGTGTTTGACGAGGTAGAAGTTCCCGAGTTTATTATTGTAACAGCTTGGTACACGCCACAAATTCCTGTAAGTAATGGTCCTGCTGAGTATCAAGGACTACCAGGTCTTATTTTGGAGGTAAATGCGGATAAAACGGTTATGCTTTGTACAAAAGTCATCATGAATCCAAAAGAAAAGGACCAAATTGAAGAACCTGAAAAAGGCGAGGTAGTTACTCGAGAAGAATATAATACAATAGTTAAGGATAAGATTGAAGAAATGCGTCAAACGTACGGCGGCCGAGGTGGCCGTGGCAGAAGAAACTAAAAAGATTAAAATCGAAACAGGGCAATATTGAAAATAACAATAGTTATTAGTAAGTACCCTTTAATTAGCTCTGAACATACCCAATTAAAAACATGAAAAAAATTATAAGTGCAATCATAATTGTATTTACAATAGGTCCGTCTTTTGCACAAGTTACCGTTCGTGGCGTAGTTAAGGATAGTATTGGTCAACCCTTAGAATTGGCTAATGTGATTGCAATAAATAAAGCAACACAAGCTATGGCCTCTTATGCGATTACCAACGAGAAAGGGCAATTCAAACTTGATTTAGAGAAAAACACCACTTATACCGTGCAGGTCAGTTATATTGGTATGGAGACTTTTTCCGAAGAATTGTCAACCCGTGAGGTCAATATTGAAAAGGACTACAGTCTAAAGTCTGACAATGCACTTGATGAGGTGGAACTAACTTACGAAATGCCGGTGACCATAAAAGGTGACACTTTGGTTTATAATGCAGATTCGTTTAAGGACGGGAGTGAACGAAAACTCGAAGACGTGCTCAAAAAATTGCCCGGCGTCGAGATAAATGATGCTGGCCAAATTGAAGTTGAGGGTAAAGTGGTGCAAAAACTAATGGTAGATGGTAAGGATTTTTTTGATGGGGATTCCAAGTTGGCCACAAAAAACATTCCTTCAAACGCCGTGGACAAGGTTCAAGTTTTGAGAAATTACTCTGAGGTTGGTCAACTAAGAGGAGTGACTAATAATCAAGATAATGTGGCCATAAATATAAAATTAAAAGAAGGTAAAAAGAATTTCTGGTTCGGTGATGTTACTGCTGGTGCTGGGTTAGCTGATGATGAAGGCTACTATCTAGCGCAACCAAAGTTATTTTATTATAGCCCAAAGTACAGTTTAAATTTAATCGGAGACTTAAATAATATTGGGGAGGTAGCTCTATCAAATCGGGATATACGGAATTTCGGTGGCGGTTTTAGACCACCAAGTCAAAATAGTGGCACCAATATCAATCTTGGCAATAATGGTCTCAGTGGTTTGGCTAGTATAGCAAACTCTCAAGAGGTAAATACTAAATTGGGTGCGGCAAATTTTAGCTACTCTCCAACAAAATCCCTTGATTTAAGTGGTTTCTTGATTTATAATAGTTCCAGATTATTGACAAGGGAAGAAAGTTTTGTTAGTTATATTGACTCTGACTTTGGTATACCAGATGAAACTACAATTCAAACGGGAAGAGAAGCTACTGATCAGTTCGTAGGTAAATTGAGCGCTTCCTATAAACCAAATTATAATAATCAATTGGATTATGACCTTCTTGGAAGGGTATCCAATGACTCTGAGGCTCAAAATGTATTTTCATCGGTGGTTGGTGATATTTCACAGCTAGACGAAGTCAAACCCTTTAGCATAAATCAAAATCTTAATTATTATTATACATTAAATGAGACTAATATTTTTGCACTAGAAGCGCAACATTTAATAAGAGACGAGGATCCATTCTATAATGCACTTTTAGAGAATGACCCTACAAATAATGATAACCCGGTGGACCCGGATGATCAATTTGATGATCCTGATGCCTATGATAACACTGCAGACCTTCTGGGTTTTAATCGAGACCAATCGCTCTACAACCTTAATCAGAATAGGCGCGTAAAATCAAATCAATTAGATGCTAAAGTTGACTATTACAACATTCTAAACAAGAAAAGTAATTTGAATTTTACCCTTGGGACAATTTATAGTAATCAAAGATTTGATTCTAATATATTTCAGATTTTAGATGATGGGTCAGAATTAAATCCCACGCCAAATATAAATAATGGCTTAAATGAAAATGATACAAACTATACGTTTAGTGACATTTATCTAGGTGCGCGTTATAGGGTTAAAAGTGGTAAATTTACAGTAACGCCTGGGGTCTCAGCCCACGCCTACGGAAATAAGAATGTTCAATTTGGCGAAACGTTCGAAGATAATTTTTACAGAATTTTACCTGAGTTTGAGACAAGAATCGACTTTAAAAAAAGTGAGAATCTAACTTTTACTTATAATATGCGTAACACCTTTACAGACGTTACAACTTTAGCCCAAGGTTTGGTTTTGAACAATTATAATAGTATTCAATCTGGTAATCCATCGCTACAAAACGCGCTTTCACATAATTTAAGTCTGAGATATTTTAGTTTCAACCTTTTCAATTATACCAATGTATTTGCAATTTTGAACTACAGCAAAAATATCGATCAAATAAGAACAGAATCAATATTTGATAATGTCATTAGTCTAAACACCTTCTTTAATTCAGCCTTTGCAGATGAAAGCCTAACTGCTATTGGAAGGGTTCAAAGAACCTTCGGAAAAGTTAGAGCTGGTTTAAGGGTCAATTTCGGTTATTTTTTGCGAAATCAATTTGTGCAAGGTATTCGATCGGTTAATGAACAGTTCACCCAAAGTTACAGGCCCGAGATTCGTACAAATTTCCGCGAGGCACCTAATGTTAGTCTTAGGTACACCTATTCAATAAACAGTAATAATCAAGGAACTAATACAACTAATGTTATAACCAATTCTCCATCTATTGAAGTGGATGCCTATATTTTGGATGCTTTTACCTTTAGAACAGATTTTACCTACACCAATCAAAGTGGTTTAGGGCCTTCACAATCATTTCAAACTTGGGACGCCTCTTTATCTTATAGAAAAAATAGAGACGCCAAATTGGAATATGAACTACGGGCAAATAACTTGCTGAATATCGATTCTAACGTGAGTAACGGGGCAACGAACATTTCAGTACGTAACAACGAAACGTTCATTCTACCAAGAATCGTTACATTTCGTATGATTTATACGTTGTAGTCATTTAGTAAGCCTGGGTTGCTAAATTTTAGAAAGCATTAGGCCCGCTTTACTGGATTTTCTAAATGTTGTTTTTGCGATTTGGTTTTGTCGCGTACTAATCAAAGCGGATAGTATCAAGGGAACTGAGCCAATTATTTTGCAAGGAGCATGTTAATCTTATCGTAAACAAATCTATTTTGTTTAGATATTATTTAATTTTATTAAACAAATTAAATAGTATCATGACTAAACATTTACTAACTGCGTTTTTCTGCCTAACATTTGGTGTTCTTTTTATTTCGAATATTCCGTTTAACAATGTTAGACCTTCTAATGATTTTCAAGGTAAAGCGGTATACATGTCCAAATCTACTCTTGACCTAGGACGATGGGGCGCTAGAATGAGTGAGGAACAAAAAAAGCAAGTTAAGGCGCGACTAAAAAACAGACTTGAAAAAACCTACACCCTTGTATTTAATAAAACTGAATCATTGTTTACCGAAGAAGAACAATTAGATGCCATGTCTGGTGCTACAGATAGTTGGGGAAAAAATTTCGCGGCAGGAGATTCCTATAAGAATGTAAAGAGTAATACTCAAATCCAAGACCAAGAGTTTTATGGCAAGCGATTTTTGGTAAAAGATAGTTTGCAGGCAATTACCTGGAAAATGGGCAGTGAGTCAAAAAACATAGGTAATTACACTTGTTTTAAAGCGACAGCTTCAATACCAACCAACGAGCTTACCTGGTATTCATTTTCATGGAGTAAATTAAGAAACAATTCTGAAAACGGAGAAGATAAGGAAATCGCGATGACCGAAGTTGAAGCTTGGTATACACCTCAAATCCCAGTTAGTCACGGGCCATCTGAATATTGGGGCTTACCAGGACTTATTTTGGAAGTTAGTGCTGGTGATACAACCATGCTATGTACTAAAATTGTTTTAAATCCAGAGGATAAATTAAAAATTGAAGCTCCAGATAGCGGAAAAGAAATAACGAAATCTGCCTATCAAGAAACCATCGTTGAAAAAATGAAGGAGTTTAGAAGTCAACGTATGGGCGCAAGAAGGGGCAGATAAAAATATCCAAATCGCAGATTAATAGCAGAAATCCCCGTTTTAATGACGGGGATTTAATTTTTATAGTATCTAAAACAGAGAATCTAATCGTTCCCCATTTGGGGGCCAGTGGGCAATCCCAAAAGCCTCTTTAACCTTATCTACATAATCTAATTTTTCCCAGGTAAAAAGCTCAACATCAACGCTAACTGGCTCTCCATTTGGCTGAACGAAACTTTTATTGACGGTCACTGGCGTCCTGCCCATGTGCCCATAGGCTGCGGTTTCACTGTACATAGGTTGCCTTAGTTTTAATCGTTCTTCGATAGATGCAGGTCGCATGTCAAAAATATCCTTGATTTTTTCTGCAATTTCGCCATCGGTCATATTGAAAGGACATGATCCATAGGTTTCAACGAATATTGAGGTTGGTTCCACAACACCAATTGCATAGCTAACCTGAACGAGAATTTCATCACAAACCCCAGCTGCAACCATATTCTTGGCAATATGGCGTGTCGCGTAGGCTGCACTTCTGTCCACCTTACTCGGGTCTTTCCCAGAAAAAGCCCCACCACCGTGAGCACCCTTACCGCCATAGGTGTCAACAATAATTTTTCTACCGGTCAATCCCGTATCGCCATGTGGCCCGCCAATTACAAATTTTCCAGTAGGATTGATGTGATAAGTAATGTTATTATCAAATAAACTCTGCAGATTTTCAGGTAGCTTGGCAACTACTCTCGGTATTAAAATATTTATAATATCCTCCCTTATTTTTGCAAGCATTTTATCATCAGTGTCAAACTGGTCGTGTTGGGTAGAAACAACAATCGCATCAATTCTTTGCGGCACGTTATCGTCACTGTACTCTATAGTTACCTGGCTTTTGGAGTCTGGTCTTAAGTAGGTAATGTCCTTATTTTCGCGTCTTAAAGAAGCCAGCTCGATAAGAATACGGTGGGATAAATCAAGGGCAAGGGGCATAAAGTTTTCGGTTTCCTTAGTTGCGTAACCAAACATCATCCCTTGGTCGCCGGCACCCTGTTCTTCTTTGGTAGCCCTATCAACACCTTGATTAATATCTTCTGATTGCTCATGGATAGCGGAGAATACGCCACAGGAATTGCCATCAAACATATAGTCGCCTTTGGTATAGCCAATTTTATTAATGGTATCGCGCGCAATTTGTTGAACATCCAAGTAGGTTTTCGATTTGACTTCACCCGCCAATACCACCTGTCCAGTGGTAACCAAGGTTTCACAAGCTACTTTTGAATCCTTGTCAAAAGCTAAAAAATTATCAATTAGCGCATCGCTTATTTGGTCTGCAACTTTGTCTGGGTGACCCTCAGATACACTTTCTGAAGTAAATAAATAGGACATAAAATTTCTTTAAAATTAAATAATTATTAATTGAA
>JBCCOJ010000173.1:0-6965 GCA_039025415.1 Bacteroidota bacterium
AAAGGACGCAGCAGTACCTCCAACGCCTAACCAAATAGGTAATTTTTTTTGAATAGGTCTTGGATATATAGCTTGTTCTCGAAGTGGCGGACGAAAAAGTCCAGACCAATTCACAATCTCATTATCTCTAATTTTTAAAAGAAGTTCTAATTTTTCAGAAAAAATAGCATCGTAATCATTCAAATTATAACCGAAAAGCGGAAACGAATCGGTAAAAGAACCGCGACCAGTAACAATTTCTGCCCGACCATTAGAAATCAAATCAATAGTGGAAAAATTCTGAAATACACGAACCGGGTCTGAGGTACTTAACACAGTTACGGCACTAGTTAATTTTATATTCTTTGTTCGTGCTGCCGCTGCTGCTAGAATAGTAGTTGGGGCAGAGTCTAGAAACTCTTTTCTGTAATGTTCTCCTATGCCAAAAGCATCAATGCCCACTTGGTCTGCCAATGCTATGCGCTCTAATAATTCTTGAATTGCCTTTGCATTATCTTCGAAACCGTTTGGTGAAGCAGCAAAACTATCGATACCTATTTCCATATTCTTCAAACGTTATTGAATTTTTTTCCGTTTTTATTTTAGCAGTTGATTATACTCGCTATCATTCAAAGCAACTTTCATTTCTTTCACTTTACCGTCGCTTATATAAATTCCATTTCCATTAAGTTTCTCACTAAAAGCAGCGTCGTACAAATTCTGTGCGCCTTTTTTTGGGGATTTAAAGAGCAAGTTTCTAATAGGTTTTAACCAAAAAGGCATTCCGTCACCTGCTGTCATTTTTGTTTTAATAGCTCCGGGATTAACACTTATTACGCGAATGTTTTTGTTTTTACTATCCAAATAGTTCATTAACAATACCATCATAAATTTGGAATCTAAATATGAGCCCGTTAGTTTGGTGAATTTTTTAGGCTTTTTGAAATTCGGGATATCGATTGTTTTCTTGTTCTGTAAACCGCTTGTAGCCGTGTTGACTACTAAAGCATTTTGAGACTTTTCTAAAATTGGAAGTAGTTCTTTTGTTAAAAGGTATGGACTTAGAGCATTAATCTCAAGTTGTAACTCGTTACCATAATCTGAAAAATACAGCTTATCCAGAAGCACACCCGCATTGTTAAAAATAATATCAATTTTTGTCCAACTAGTTTTAATGTCTTTAGCTACTCGTTGTATGTCTTCTCTTTTACTTAAGTCTGCAAAAAAGAAATCTATTTGTTTTGAAGAATTACTCAATTCTTCTATTGCGTCATTTTTTCTTTTTTCATTCCTGACGATTAAGCCAATTTTATGACCTTCATCTATAAGCATTTTTGTTAGTTCCAATCCCATTCCCGAATGGCCGCCTGTTAATAGTATATTTTTGCTTGTCATGACTATTGTTCGCTTAAATGTATTTGAAATTTTTGTAGCTGTATTTTGAATTCTTCTTTTTGTGTTGGCTCAACAATTTGTCCATCTTTAAAAAAGTGATTGAAAGAGGGTAGATAAAAGTCAGCAACAATGTTTGCCCCAAAATGAGGAAATAGCTCTTTGGATACTTTAAACACATTACTCTCTAACCTTCTACCTGGACTTGTTCCTAATAAAAACATGGGTTTTCCACCCCAAATGTTCATAGGTTTATCCATAGGAATTCTGGATAGCCAATCCCAAAGGTTTTTAAAGGCAGAGGTATGCAGACCATTGTACTCAGCAATGGAAACTACAATAGCATCGTTTGCGTTTATTAGTTTATAAAAGTCCATTGCTTTTTTATCAATACCACTTTGTTTTTCTAGGTCAACAGAATATAATGGCGATGCATAATCGTTTAAATCAGCAACGGTAATTGTCGCCTCTTTGAGTTGGTTAGCGGTAAAGGTCGCTAATGTCTTATTAATAGATGTGCTGCTATTACTTGCGCCAAAGGCTAGTATTTTTTTCATTTTCTTTATTGGTTTTATGCTTCGTTTACTTGGTTAAAAAAGATAGCGTTGCGTCTAATACTTCCTGTGGTTTTTCCTCAACAATAAAATGTCCAGCATCCAATTCTAAAAAGGAAACGTTATTGATTTCATTTTTCCAGATAGTTGGATAATCAAAGTTTCCAGTGTTTGATTTTTTTCCCCAAATTACCAAAGTGGGTACATCAATTTTTACATTGGCATCTGCTTTATCATGCTCCATATCAACACCTTTGCCGGCTCTATAATCTTCGCACATAGCATGGAAAGCGTCTTCTGTTCCATTGGTAGCTGCATAGTCTTCACCAGCCTCCACATCATCACCAGCTGCTGATTTAGCAAATGCTCCAGCCTGTGGACCCATTAGGTTTTCTGGTAAAGGATAGGGTTGTGTCCAAAATATCCAAGCCCAGAATCTATTAGCTACTTTACCATCTATATGTTCCCAAACATAGGTTGCCGGAACAACGTCCATAATGACCATTTTCTTAACAGCTTTTGGATAATCTTTAGCCAATCTTCTAGCAACATGAGAGCCTCTATCGTGGGAAGCGACCAAGAAAGAATCATACCCTAATTCATTCATTAGTTCTATTTGGTCTTTTGCCATTCGCCTCTTGGAATAGTCTCCTTCTCGTGGCTTGTCGCTTCGACCATAACCACGCAAATCTGGTATTATTACGGTGTATTTTTCGGCAAGTTTTGGTCCTAAGTCGCGCCACATAACATGAGATTCTGGCGCACCGTGCAGTAGCAATAAAGGTTCTCCAGAACCACCTAATACTGCATGAATATTAATGCCATCTATCGTAACATCTATATCTCTGAATCCAGAAAAAAAAGTTTCGGTAGTCGATTGAAGACTTTGTGCTTCTTTCTGAGGATTTTCCGTAGTCACTTCGGTTTGGTTTTCGTTTACTTGTTTTTCCTTACAAGCGACAACCACCAAAAATGACAGGACTATTATTACTAACTGAAAAATGTTCTTTGTTCTCATATTTTATGGGTTTATGGGTTTATGGTAAATGGGATTTTTTCAATAACACCTTCTTTTTTATACTTTAAACTTCCAATTTTATGGTCGAATAGTCCGTTGAGATTATTACCAGAGGGGTCTTCTAAACGCGTATTTATATGCAAAATATAGTCTCCAGACTCCCAATACGTTTTGGGTTGAAAGCTCCATTGGGTTTCTTGATTTTGAATAGAAACCACGCCTTCGATTGGATTATTTCTAATATCAGTAACAATGAGTCGTTGCCTTAATGAGTTGTAATCCAATATTTGGGGAAAACGTACTACAAAACTCTTTTTACTTTTTACTTCAGGAATATTTAATTTCCAATTCTCAGGCTCGGGGATTTGTGTATCCGCATTTTCTGCGGTTATACTCTTTTTATAAGAGGTTCTCATTTTTTGATGATATACATCTTCCAAATCCTCTATAATAAGTATGTATTTTCTGTTTGGTTTAAGAGCGTATCCTAAAGCTTCATTTATTGCTAAGCCCTTTTTTACGCGGGCTGGGTCCAAAATTAGTGTGAGTTGGGTTTGTTCCTTATTCCAAAGTTCGTGTACGTTATTAAAGAATATATTTTTCACTTCGATTCCCTGTTCATCAATAAGCTTTATTTTTTCAATATTCCCAGTAGTTTTCATAGGTTTTGAAAACTGAATATACACCCGAAGCAAGTTTTCGGGCAATACACTAGAGGTTGGATAAACGGCTTGTACGAAAGGTTTTTCAACTTGTTTATTACAAGCCGTTAGAACAATCAACCAAAAAATTAAATAATAAGATTTCATTACTTAGCCAAAACACTAAAATGGGTGATTTTATCTTCCCATTTTTTCAGAAGTTAAATCTGCGTAACCCTCCATTTGTTTAACCATATCGTGGTATTGTTTTGTGCCAGCTTGCGCCTCTGGATATTGGTAATCTGGGAAGTCATATTCCGAAATAAAATCACTTAATCTTAAAAATGTACCTGTTAATTCAGAAACCAAATCAATATCACCAGTTTCGATATTACGGCGTACCATTCCTAACATTTGTGGGTTTTGAATATCTACTTGCATCACATTTGCTGTTGGAATTTCTTGAATACCATCCAACCCTGTAGCAAACATAGCGCGTTGTCCAGCCATTCCGTTTCCTTTCGCTCCAGCTATCACAGAATTTAATGGTATCATTGTACCACCTCTATTCTTATTGGTCACTATCAAACTCTTACTCATTGAACCATCAAAGCCTTGTGTGGTAACTACTAGCATATCTATTGGTGTATTTCCATAACCAAGTTCGGCAATTGTTTTTCCTTTCACGTCAGCATCTTTTTGGATGTCTTCAGTTGGTATAGTAACCAAAGGTGTGCAGGTATAACTTGCCAGCAATGTGGACTTTCCGTCGAGTTCGTCGAACAACATAGTGCGTATGGGTGCGCGAGTTTCGTTTTGTGTATGTACTGCATGATAAATTTCTACACTATTCACCATTTCTTGACTATCTGTAAACGGATATTTAATTTTACGAAGTGTGGAGGCGAACTCACTATTGGTGAGTCCAGCGACATAAACGTAACCTTCATTATAATCTATATCTGTAATGTTAAGACTACTTGCAGGTGTTTCTTTCCAAAACATTAACTCTGATGAGGCAGGGTTATTTATTGATATACTTTGGGTATCGTTATTAGTAATTTCTAGTAACTGAATATCTTTAGTAACAGGATTTACAACTGCTATTACTGATTTTGCGTCTGGTTGATGCCCTAATTTTATAGATACATATGCTTCTTGACTTATAGGATGAATTTTCATATCATTGATGATGACATCTCTAGATTCAATGTTCAGTTTTTCAGCCATCATAATATCAAAACCTTCCATATTATAAGGAACGGCATCTTTTAATTCATCAGCTTTAGTTGCAATAGCATATAATTTACTGCCTTTACTATCACCTACAAATAGGATATTATCTGGACCAAAAGCCAAAACGTTTGCCCCGTCGATTAGAATATTATCATCTATGACCGTTGCAGATTTCTCTTCATTAAGGGCAACAGTAGTTTCATTGTTAGTTTTGTCTTTACAGCTTACAGATAAGAGTAAAAGTGTACTGAGAAGTATTAGTTGTACTTTCATAATTTGGAAAACAGGTTTTTAGAGTTAAAATCAGAAATATATTAAACGCAGAGGAAGTGTGCATTAACCTAGATTAAGAAAGAGATATGACCTAGTTAAATTTCTCCATTCTTTGAAAGTAAAATGGCAAACGCTTTCGTGCTTTTAAATTGCGCACATATAATAATCATTACAACCGTAATGGGAACACTCAGTAGCATTCCCGTTATTCCCCAAATCTGTCCCCAAACTACTAGCGCTATAATAGTAACTAAAGGACTTATATTTAATGAATTCCCCATTATTCTCGGTTCTAAAACGTTGCCAATAAACCACTCCAGAATCCCTAACCCTATTAAAATAATCAGGAAAGGTGTAAATTCTCCAAACTGAATTAAGCTAAAAAGTGCTGGAAAAATAGTTGCAATCAAAGACCCGATAGTGGGAATGTAATTCAATAAAAACATTAGTAGTGCCCAAAAGAATGGTGCATCTACACCCATTATTGCTAAAAAAATATAACCAATGAGGCCAGTTAAAAGGCTAACCAAAGTTTTCAGACCAATATAATCGCTAATACTCTTATTGATTTTTTGAAGTATAGTTGTTGCGTGTTCGAGTTCTTCGGTGGTACTAAATAGCTTTTTAAGCTTGTTAGCGAAACTGGTTTCTTCAGAAACGATGAATATAGCATACAATAACACCATAATAATATCACCAAAGATTCCTGAAATTGAATTGGCGATAGTTTGTAATAAAGAGCTAAATTCAAAATCTTCTAATTGCTTGGTTAGATTTTGGTAAACATCAATGTTGAATGTTTCATTTATTTTAGTGACAATACTATTGACATTATTTTGATAACTCTCATAGGAATCTATTAATGTCTCAACGTTTGCATTTATTATCCCTACAAGCACACTTATGGTGAAAACGGTAAAAATAAAAACCACAGAACTAACCAACCAACTAGGTACATATTTCTTGAAGAATGGGATTTTATAGGCTAAATTTTTAAAATATCGCCCTAAAAACCAAAGTACTAGTCCATATACAAATGGTATGATAATACTTTTGGCCAAAATCAATAAGGCCAATAAACCGCCCAACCCAATTACTAAATATGCAAATTTTTTCATTTTAATTGGTTTTAGCGTTTTTTGAATGGCTTTTAAATATCGAGTTTATTATCGGCGCAAAAAGAAGTAAAACGGTAAAGGCAAGAAGTAAAATAATATCGATGTTTACAAACGCTAATCCAAGGTAAATAAAGGTGATTATTAGTAAGGCAGTAGTATTAATATTTAAGTATTTAGATGTTTCGGAGTGTGTATCCAATAGTCTAAGTAAAATGGCAACACAAAGAACAATTACAGCCATTGAACCTGAAAACAAATAATGTACACTAGAACTTAAATATTCGTTAGAATGCTTTATAATATATAAAAGTGACGCTCCTACACTCGTTATTCCTATAGTTAGTGGTAGGTGAAGGTAATACCAAAGGGTATGGTTAATATTACCTTTTTTTGGCTTTCTATGAGAGATAAAATCATAGTATAGCCACCATATTCCAATAGCAATTAGAATACCAAAAAGACATAAAATTGCAACGTAAAAGTTAAATGAAACATATTTAGAGCCTGAAACTACGGCAGTAATTATTTCGCCAAGAACAATGATATTGAAAAGTCCAAAGCGTTCTACAAGAGATGAACTTACTTGAGTGGTCTGTTCTATTTTAGTATTATTAAAGAATGAAAATAGGGATAGAAAAGCAGGGGATAAAAAACAAATTAGTGTTGCAGCTACCCATAACCACTTATTTAGTGAATTTTCTATAAAAAGAGAACTCGATAAAAGACCTATGTTTACAACAAGTATGCTTGCATA
>JBCCOJ010000174.1:0-6964 GCA_039025415.1 Bacteroidota bacterium
TAATCGCTTTTTAAACAAAGTATTTCATAGGTTAGAAAAGTATTATTGTTTTGCGAAGCAGATTAAAAATCTACCAACACTAAAAATTTATATCATTATTAAAAAACTAAAGTTTATAGTTGCTTTTGTTTGCCTAATTAGCATTAATAGCTACGCTCAAAAGGTTTTTAAGGTTGAGCTTAAGGACTCTCAAACTTCAGAACCTATTTCTTATGCAACGGTACGTTTAGATTCCACTAACAAAGGCGTTATTGCAGATTACAACGGTCAATTTAGATTGCCGGTGCGTTTAAAGGATAGCGTATCCTTTTTAAATATTTCCTCAATCGGCTACGCCAATTTACAGATTGATGTTGATTCGCTTAAAGAAGAATTGCTCAACACTTTTACCATGGATGTGCAACTTGAAGTCATGGATGCCGTGGTAATAGATCCCAAGAAAAGAGGCCTAGCCAAAGGGGTAAATTTAATGACCGCACTTCAAATTGTAAAGGAGGCTGTAAAAAGTATTCCAAAAAATATAAGTAGTAAACCGCACTCCTATCTTGGATACTACAGGGATTATCAAATTTCAAAAGAAGGTGAGTATCTTAATTTAAACGAGGCCCTAATCGAAGAATTTGATGCAGGCATTTTTTCCCACAAGGTTTTAAGTGAAAAAAATCAAGCGGTACTTTATGAGTATAGAAACAATACCAAATTCAAAAAAGATTCAATATTAGCCCTGGATTATAATAATCCATCAAAATTTTTAGACCATGCTGAAGGTTTGGAGCGGTCAAGCAACGAATTGTTGTTCTTAAATATGCACAATCCAATTAGAATACCTAGCACAAGGTCTTTTAGCTTTGTGCACCAGTTGAACACTGATTTTATAGAAAATCACATTTTCAAGAAAAATGGGGTGGTATATCTTGATGGCGAACCGATAATTACCATTTCGTTTTATTTGAGGGGCAATGAGGGTAGCTCAGCTAATTACAATTCCAAGAAGAACCGTTTTAAGCAAGTACACGACGCAAAAGGGGAAATTCAAATTTCATTATATGATTTTGCCATACACGCCTTCGATTATTCATTGATTGATAAAAAAAATCAGAATCCGTTGATGCATGTGACCATTGAATACCGAAGATTAAACGATAAAATGTTTCTTAATTATATCACCTTCAACAATGAGTTTGTTATTGAGGATAGAGATGAAATGTTTAGGGAAACCAATGTCGACTTCAATCAGTCAGACAGCCTATTGGTTATAGATTTTAGCCACGAGGTCGATGTCAAAACCATTAAGACCAACCGATTTAAATTGTTCTTTAAAGGTCGTAGAATACCTTTTGAATCGGTGACGGTTAATGATACACTAAAAAGCCAGTTGTTTTTAAAGCTCCCAAAAACTGAATTGGAATTACCATATATGAAGAAAAAGGAGGAGGGGTTTTTAAAGCTCGAAATAAAGCGCTTAAAGGATGTTCGTGGGAAAAAACTATATGAAAAGATTCTAACTAAGGGTTTTCAATTTAGGGAATTTTTCGTGCAAGAAGTTTTTGAAAACAAGTTTTTGGATAAAGATTTAGAGTTCATAAATAAAATTGAACCATTATCAAAAGCGAAGGTCAACGATGTCATTGACATTGAGAATTACATCATCAATAGTCCCTTAATGTTTAGGAAAATGTGATAGATTTTCTAGGCTAATTGCCCCAGATTATTAAAACCAAAACCCTAAAGCAAAATACCAAACACTCTCGTCCTGTTCAGGAGAAAAACTATACTTTACCTGGATTGGCCCGAGAAAGGTTTCAATGCCGTAACCCATGGCATAGCCGCGATAATCAGGGAGTGTAAACCATTCGCCAGTTTCAAAAATATCATCCTCTACGTTGGCCCAATTGACTTCAAAAGTGAGGTGATGTTTCTTAAAAAGTTCATAATCCAAGCTGCCGTAGGCCTTTACAAAACTGTCTCCAGTTAGTGATATAAAATCATAGCCTAGAAAAGGAATAAAATTATTGATAAAGTTATTGCCATAGCCACCAAGCGCAAAACCTAAAAGGTCAGTACCGCCATCACCAATGGTAAAACCGCCAGAGGTCATTACATTCAGGCTTAAACGGTCTGAAAACCTGAAGGCGTAGCCCAAGTCCGCGCTTGCAATACTGAATTCAGAAAAATTAGTGTTAAAATCTGAAGCTAATAAATAGGTGTGAAATTTTCCGTTGAAAAATACACCCGTTGAAGGATAATACTTATCATCGTAGGTGTCTAGTTTTAGATTTCCGTAGATACTGAAGTAATCGGTATTCTCAAAATTAAACTCATTGGTTTCTTCGTTGAGGGTGATGGTTTCAGACTTAACGTTTAGCCGTTTATGTTCGGCGCCAATGCTCAGGGCAAAATCCTTTCTAAATAAGGTTTGAAGATAAAACTGATTGGTCTGGTCGCGTATATCGACATCTAACTGATTAATACCAGATGTTTCCAAAATACCATTATCTTCCAGCAGTTCTGCACTAACCCCTGATGAGAACTGATTGTAGCGTGATTTAATGCCTACGCTCCAGTTAAATCCCTTATCAATTAGATATTCAAAATTGAATCTAACATTATCCCCTAGAATCAAATCCAGTGACGCATAATCATTATCAAACAATAATCGTTTTTTTGTCAAATTGACAAGTGCTGCACTTTTATAGACATCATCGTAATGCAATCCCAATTTGAAAAATGTGGTGCTTTCGCTTTCTTTTATCTTACATCTTAAAATATAGCTATCATCAATTTCGTTTTTCTCAAAGCTATATCTAAAACTGTCAAAATTATCGGTGGCAATTAGGTTTTCGACCCCTTTTAAAAAATCCTGGTAACTAACGGTTTCATTCTGTTTTAATTTAAGTTTACCCAATAGGTAGGTACGCGTATAACGCTCGTTTCCCGAAAAGTCGATAGTTGAAATATTGAGACTGTCTTGTGCGATAAGGTCCAGTTGTGGGATTGATAATTTCTTGGTTTTCTTCGGAAGTTTTTTAAGTTCATCAATTCTTTCAATGGCAGCTATTTTACCGGTTTCAATGATTTTTTTTCCTTGGCTGAAATCAATGACCGTAAATCCTGTAATATCTGGCTTTATGTAAATATCTGTTTGCTTAGATTTTGTAAGCATATCTTTAATAGTCCTGAAATTGTTGATTTGCAAAAGAACATCAACCGCAGAGACCATGTCGCCTCTTGAAGCTAAGCCATCCTGTACGTCAACTCCTATAATGATGTCAGCACCCTTGGCCTTAAGCTCGTCAATGGGGTAATTATTAACCACACCGCCATCAATCAAAAGTTCACCACCAATATTCACCGGCTGAAAGAGTGAAGGGAAAGCACTACTGGCCGTGACACTTAGCGGAAGATTACCAGAGTCTAACATGACAGGTTGCCCAGTTTCAACGTTAGTGGCAATACAAAAGAAAGGAATTGGTAAATTGTTAAAATCATCAACATCGCTTACGTGGAGCATTAATTTTGACAAAAGACCGAATACATTTTGCCCTCTCGACAACGCCGATGGTAGATTTAATTTAAAACGCTCAAAAGGTAGGATGACCGCATATTTTTCAGTATTTGACCTTTCGTTAAGCGTTTTGGATGATCTAGGTAAAAGGTCATTGATGACATTATCAAAATCAAGCGTCTTAAAAATGGAGTCCAACTGCTTGCCAGAATAACCGGAGGCGTAAAGCGACCCAACGATTGCGCCCATGCTAGTACCGGCAATGTAGTCAATTTTGAGGCCTAAGCTATCGATGACTTTGAGTGCGCCAATATGGGCAAACCCTTTGGCACCACCGCCACTAAGCACTAAACCGATTTTTTTATCGCTGTTTTGTTCTAGCTCTTGACCTTGCGATAAAAAGCAAACCATAAAACATAATATGATAAAAAGCCGTCTCACTTTTGATTGTAAAAGGATTTTATTTTTTCTGCCCGGGAAGCACCTATCACAGCTTCTAAGTCTTCCTTATTCGCCTCCTTAATTCGCTTAAGTGACTTGAATTTTTTCATAAGGGCGACAACGGTCTGTTCGCCAATACCCGAAATACTTTCCAGTTCGGTGGTTAAAGCACCTTTACTTCTTCGATTGCGGTGATGTTCAATCCCAAAACGGTGTGCCTCGTTTCTTAAATGCTGAATGACCTTTAGGGTTTCACTTTTTTTATCTAAATAGAGAGGTATGGGGTCATCCGGATAAAACAGTTCTTCAAGCCTTTTGGCGATACCAATAATGGCGATTTCATTTCTTAAATCAAGGGCATCGAGACTTTTTAGTGCCGAAGACAATTGGCCTTTCCCACCGTCGATGATAATGAGTTGGGGCAGTGGTTCATTTTCATCCAAAAGTCGCTTGTACCTTCTATAAACCACCTCTTCCATTGAGGCGAAATCGTCTGGACCTACTACAGTTTTGATATTAAAATGGCGATAGTCTTTTTTACTTGGCTTACCGTCTTTGAAGACGACACAGGCCGCAACGGGGTTACTTCCCTGAATGTTGGAATTATCAAAACATTCAATGTGCCGAGGCTCCTCATCTAAGCGAAGGTCGGCTTTCATTTGGGCCATGATTCTATTGGCGTGACGGTCTGGATCAACGATTTTAACGGTCTTAAATCGTTCCATTCGATAGGCCTTAGCATTTCGAAGGGATAAATCCACAATTTTCTTCTTATCACCCAGTTTCGGAATCGTTACCTTGATATCTTCACCCATATCCACTTCAAAAGGCACGTATATTTCTTTTGAATTCGAATCAAAACGTTGCCGAAGTTCGGTTATTGCCAATTCCAAAAGTTCTTGGTCGCTTTCGTCCAGTTTCTTTTTTATTTCCAAGGTGTGCGAACGTATAATATTTCCGTAGGACAATTGGAGAAAGTTGACGTAGCCATAACTCTCATCACTCATCACGCTAAACACGTCTACGTTGCTTATTTTGGGATTAACGACCGTACTTTTGGATTGGTATTTCTCAAGAACATCAATTTTTTCCTTGATGCGTTGGGCCTCTTCAAATTGCATTTCTGCCGCAAAATCTTTCATTTGGGTTTTGAATCTCGTCAAAGAGTCTTTGAAATTACCCTTTATGATTTCGCGAATAGCTTTGATATTCTCGTTGTACTCTTCCTCATCCTGAAGACCCTCACAAGGGCCTTTGCAATTACCCAAATGATATTCTAAGCAGACCTTATATTTACCTGCTTCTATTTTTTCTTCCGAAAGGTCATAACGGCAAGTACGCGGTAGATAGAGCCCGCGGATTAAATCCAATAAAGTGCCGACGGTTTTCATGCTGGTGTAGGGGCCAAAATATTCAGAGCCGTCCTTGATGACACGACGGGTTGGGAAAATTCTGGGGAAACGCTCATTTTTTATGCATATCCACGGGTAGGATTTATCGTCACGAAGCATGATATTGTAACGAGGTTGCTGTGTTTTGATGAGGTTATTTTCCAATAGCAACGCATCGGTTTCGGTATTGACCACAATATGCTTGATGTTGGCAATCTTTTTGACCATGACCCTAATTCGGCCAC
Source organism: Bacteroidota bacterium (assembly GCA_039025415.1). Classification (GTDB taxonomy): domain Bacteria; phylum Bacteroidota; class Bacteroidia; order Flavobacteriales; family Flavobacteriaceae; genus Psychroserpens. Next base: position 5,583 of record JBCCOJ010000174.1, read on the forward strand.
TGCCGTGCTGCTTAGTAAAATAGGAGCTTACCCGCTTTTTTAAGTTCTTCGCCTTACCGACGTACATTAACTTACCGTTCTTATCGTAATATTGATAAACGCCCGGTTGATTGGGCAAGGTTTTTAATTGTATGTCGAGGGCTGGGATTTGCATCTTTTCAAATGTACTATTTCAATTTTAAGGTATTTAATCTTATTTTAAAAAAAAGCGTTAAAATCGACCTCCATTATCATTTTCATTAACTTGCATCAGAAGCCGACATTTTATGCCAAAAAAACATTAGGAAGAGTAGACAAAGCCGATTTCCCGACCTTGGATTTACGGGATATTGATTTTAAATTAAAATAAGGACTTATAGAGCACCTCCATCGAACATTGCATTTATGAGACTACCAATAATTTTGATTTTATTCTGTAATGTATTGTTAAGTCAAAACAGTGGCTATGTGGAATACGACTACAGCGTTATACACAGTGTAAATTATACAACTAAAAGCACATTATACTTCAATGCAGAAAAATCGGTATTTACAACTTTCAAGACTAATAAACCCGATGATTCTGTACTAAAGCTTACCTCTAATGAGGGTGATAGTAAATCATATTTACTAAATATAGACAGTTCTAGAAAACCCATCGTTTTTCTTGATAGAAAGACAAATACGCTTATAACCAAGGTTTGGAAATTCGGAAAATATTATTTTTTAAAAGAAAATATTCCGTCAATCCCATGGGATATAAAACAAGAATACAAAACGGTAAGCGGTTTAAATTGCCAAAAGGCAGCAGGGTCATTTAGAGGAAGAACTTATATAGTTTGGTTTACTGAAGATATTCCAATCAATTTGGGGCCATGGAAACTAGGTGGTTTACCGGGACTTATCTTAGAAGCAGAAGATGATTAAGGCATGTTCTTTTATAGAGCAACAAAGGTAAAATTAAGTTCTGATATTCCTCCCATAGAGACACCGAAAATCAACGACGCTATTAGTTTAAAGGAATTTAAAACAGATATAGAACCTAAAAATTCCAAGAATTCAAAAAAAGATTTCAAGCTAAATTGGATCGCTCCATTACAATTGATATGTCTTCAGGTATTGACCGCACAAGCTTAAAGGAAATAATATACGAATGGGAAAGTGAAGATTGATACTTAAGAGCTTTTTAAATTATAATTCAAAACGTACTATTTTATTTTTTGGAGGTGAAATTTCAAAAATTGGGCATAAATGAAGTTTTTCTATAAAACATGAACGAACTGCGGTGTCGCAGGTTAGAAATAAGTTCAATTAACGTTTTGTTTTGAAAAAAGCAAATACTTAATTATAAACAGCTTAACTGAAATTTTAACAGTTTAATGTTAAAGTTTACCGCTTTTAGA
>JBCCOJ010000175.1:0-6922 GCA_039025415.1 Bacteroidota bacterium
ATTTTAGGTCTTAACGAAGATTCAAATTACCTCAAGTTTGAATCCGATTTATGCGAAATTTAATTTCAATCACCTTCTTGCAGACTTATAATAAAACGGGACGTTTTGAATTAAAATTGATTAGAAAGAATTAAGACTGTTTCAGTCTAATTTTTTGCTTCCTGAGTTACTTCTTCCTTGGCAAATTTTTCCTCTTTGAGTTCCTTTAAACGACGTTTGGCAAAACCAACAGCGAAATCCTTTTCAGGAGCGTCTGCAATGTAATCTTCGTACAATTTGATCTTAACATCGATATCGGCATAATACGCATCCTTGCTGGTAAGGATGGAAAATCTTGCGTAATGGTTATTAGGATTCTCCTTAAGTGATTTTTTAAATGCTCGGACTGCTTCTTGGTGCTTTTTTTGACGGTTTAAGACATAACCTAATTTTTGATATTCAAAATCCAATGGTCTATCCTTTAGTTTTAGAGCTTTAAGATATTGCTCCTCAGCTTTAGCAAAATCCTCATTACTTTCATAATACGTTCCAAGCACGAACATACCATTGGCATCCAGGGCATCATATCTAAGCGCTTTTATGCGATGTTCAATCGCCTTGTCCCATTTTGAAAAATACGCGTAAATCATACTTAATTTTTCGTGAATAAACTGAGAGGACTCGCCGAGTTCCAAAAGTTTTAAAAACCATGGTTTTGCTTGCTCATAATAATCCTGATGATAATAGTTTTGAGCCTTCAAGCTAATGAGCTCCAGATTTTCGGGATAAGAGTTAAGACCTTGGTCTATCAGCGCGTGTGACTCTTTGTGATTGCGTTTTATAAGTGCATGCTTAGCAAGCTTAAATATTGCTTTTTGATGGTTCATATCCAATGCAAAGGCATTGTGAAAACTGTAAATGGCCATGGTATCTTTTAATTTTTCCAAGGCCAAGCCTTTTTCATAGCGATAGTTAGGGTTTAGACTGTCTGCCCTTATCAATTCATTAAATTGAGAAATAGCCTCTTCAAAATTTTTGGTCCTGTTTAAAAGTTTCGCGAACTCGTACTTCGATAAGGCATCTTCAGGATGAGCTTCAATGTCTAAATTGTAGTAATTTAAAGCCTCTTTATAATTACCGATTGCCATAAAAGCACGAGCGATTTTCCCGTATACTTCGGTCTGCTTGTCGTATGTTTTGTATTCTGAAATCGCTTTGCTGTAATTTCCAGTGGCAAAGAGACTATCTGCTTCGTTTAAGTCGTTGGTTTGAGCAATGGCCAGAAAATTTCCGAAGAAGAAATATAAAAATCCAAATAGTTTAAACCTCATTAGTTTTATTTAATGCACTTGAATAATAATTGGCAAAGAATAAGGGACAGTTATCAATTGGCCATCTTGTTTACCAGGAGTGAACTTGGGCAGATTGCTTACCACTCTTAAGGCCTCCTCTTCCAAAGCAGGATGTGATGCTCTCGTTCTAATACTTACTACATTGCCTTGGGTATCAATCTTAAATATAACATTGATGTGTTGACGTCCTTTTAGACCATTTTGCTTTGCAATTTTGGTATTAAATCTGGTATTGATAAATTCTGCCACTTTATTACTTGTACATTTTTGAGCACTAGCATTATCAGTTAAATGTTCGCAACCTGTAAACTTGGGTGCTTCGTCAACCACTGAAAACGGAACCTCAGAAAGTTGATTTTGGTTTATTTGATCTTGATCGGAATTGGATTGCTCTGATTCTGTATCTAGTCCCACCTGAAACTCAATGGGTAATGAGTAAGGCACCACAACAGCTTTTCCTTTATGCTTACCTGGGATAAAACTAGGTAATGACTTAATAACTCTTTCTGCCTCATCTTGAAGGTCAGGATGTGGCGCTCGTGACCTTACGTCAATGATGTTACCATTAGTATCAATCTTAAAAATAACATTGATTCTTTGCCTGCCCTGCAACCCTAATTGGGAGGCCAACTTTGTGTTAAAATTGGTAGCCACATGTTTTGCGACCAAATCACTAAGACACGTCTTTCTATCTTTATTAGAGATAAAATTGTCTGCGCATTCTCTAGTCGTTGGCACCTCATCGATTATTGAAAAAGGGACTTCTGTAGCATCATCATAATCTACAACCTCCACCTCTTGAAGCATTAATTCTTTTTTTCCTAAATCAAAATAGGACATATTCATGTACATATCGTAGCTTCCCCTGTCATTATGAGATACCGTTGTTTCGATAAAACCATCTGGAACTTTTTCTTCTCTTCCATGAACACTATAAGTTATTCTGTCCTTATTTTCATTGACCACAGCCCAACTTACGTAATCAGGATGTGTATACAGAAACTTTTCGTATGCTTCGTGAATTACTCTGTCTTCCTTGCTCATTTGCTTATCATCAAGCTTTAAGCTGTAAGAATACTGACTTAAATCAAAAGTAGCTGGATCGTCGTTAGCTAAGGATTCCTTATGGCAGCTAACATAAAATAGCATGCCGGCAACTAGTGGGATTAAAAGGGCATATTTTAACGTATTCCTACGCTTAGACTTCGCTTGATTCAACATAACTATTCGTTTTTTGATTAATGATTTCTTAAAAAATGGATTGACAATAGAAAGACTTTTGGTTTCAAAAACCTGACTGAGTAATTGGTTGTAGTAGGCACGTTTATTCTGAAATTTAGTGGCTTTATCATCTGCAATAAATTCGTGCAGGGTGGCGATTCGATTTTGGTAGATATAAGCCAAGGGATTAAACCAAAATGCAATACGCATTAACTCAAAAAATAAGAGGTCAATGGAATGGTACTGTTTTACGTGCACCCTTTCATGTTCTAAAATGGATTTGCGCTCTTCTGTACGAATTGCGTCACCCAAAAACACATAATTGAAAAAAGAAAAAGCCGAATTACTTTTTATCAAATCAACAATAAGTAAGTTGCCTTGCCAACGTTTAGGATTGGCATTGGCTAAAATTAAAAGCCTCAAAATTTTAATACAAAAAATTATTGTGGTAATGAATACTCCAGAATAGAGTATAATCTTCCATAATGCCATTGGTTCCGGCTCTATTGTAATGCCAGCAAAATCAGCGGCTATTGGGTCAAGGGTAGTCTGGGTCTCACCAATTACAACCTGAGGTAACTTAACTGTAAATTGTTGAGGAGTGATAGCATTAAGACTGTTTATTTTTAAGAATGGAAGCACTAATGTCAAAACTGCGGTGCCCAATAGGTAAAAACGGTTCCAGTTGAAAAACGTTTCTTTCCTAAGAAATAAATCGTAAATGAGGAGAAAAGCAAGTTGAAATGCAACAACCTGAAGTATATAATGTAGCATAACTAATTGTTTTTAGAATTAATGTCTTTTAAAATAGCTTCCATGTCCTTAAGGTCCATATCATTTTTCTTAACAAAGAAGGAAACCATACTTTTAAAGGAGCCCTGAAAATAATTATCGACGAGATTATTTATTGAGGCATTGCTATAATCTTGCTTTTTCAGAATTGGAAAATACAAATGGCCTTTACCTTGTTTTTCATAGTCAACAATACCCTTGTTCTCTAAAATTCTAACTATTGTAGACACCGTATTATAAGCAGGTTTTGGATTTGGCAGTTCCTCAATAATGTCTTTGACATTGGCTTTTTGCAATCGCCAAAGAATTTGCATGATTTCTTCTTCTGCCCTTGTAAGCTGTTTCATGTTTTTTGATTTCTATTATAATGGAAAATCTATTTCATTTTCAAATATAACTAATTTTTTAGTTTGAACTAAATATTTAGTTTAAAATATTATTTCAAGACCATTTATTAATACCAAACCATAAAACAGTACTGAGCTGTAGAGATTGATTGGGTTTTGATGGTTATTCAAAAATATCGAGCGGTTCACAGATTTTTTCATCTATGGTGTAGGCTTGGTTGGAGCTTCAAAACTGATGACCACCTGTAATGACGAGATTTGTTTTTGAATTTTCGAGACTTCCGCCCATGTGCGGACGGGGTTAGTCTGCCTAACCAAAGGATTGGTTCGACTGGCTACACAGACTGGGCTCGTTTTGGCGGGACTTGTTATTAAATGTATGAGACCCCACGACTATGGCGTGGCGGGGTCAGCCTGCCGGCAGGTTCGACCAGCCAAAAAGACCGCGTTCTTATTAGGTGGGACTTACAATTAATTGTTCGAGACCCCGCCGTTCGGCGGGGTTAGTTCGACCAGCCACGCCATAGGCGTGGGGTCTCACTAAAAAAAAGCCCGACACAATGAGAGAATGTCGGGCCTGCCTTGCTATTAATTCAACAAATCATTTAGAGGGACTAAACTATTGTGAATAATCAAATATAGTTTTTAGGATTGAGATTCAATTACGGAAAAACCGTAACATCATTACGGTTTTTCCGTAGTATCTAATGATATCACAGGATTCAGAGCGGAAAAAAATCTGTCGTTTTTTGTAAAAATGTGAAATTTTAACATTTTCTAAAGTAATCCCTGTTCTTTTGCCTTTGAAATCAAGGTTTCATCCTTACCATCTTTTACTTTGAAGATTTCCTTTAATTGTTTTTTTCGCTTTTCAATCGCGCTCATTGAAAGGTCTATATGGTCGGTAAGGTTTTTGGTTTTGGTACCCTTGGATAATAAATACAGTATTTTTCTATTGATCTCATCTACGTATTCATCAGCAGTGGCAGCCTTTTTTAAATATTGCGCAACGGTGCTACTGTAATACGGTGGGCTATCCAATATATGCTGAAATGCCTCCGCCAACTCCATTGAGGTTAAATCACTTTTGATCAAAAAGCCCTCGGGTGCAATTTCCTTTATTATTCCTCGAATTCTGAATGATTCATAAAACATGGTGAGTATAACAACTTTTGTTCCCGGCATAATTTCCCTACAAAGCTTTGCCAAATCCTCACCAGAGGTTATCCGCCCATCTGAGCTTGGTGGTAAGCTGATATCAAAAAAGCAGACATCAAACGGTTTTTCCAAGGCAGCATTCTGCATAAGCAGCAAAGCAGAATCACAATTATTGGCCGTATCTATAATTAGGTTTTGGGTATCTCTCTTGGTTGCCATCAAGGTGTTTTGATAACCCTCAATAATTATCGGGTGATCGTCAACCATTAAAACATGAATATCTTGCATCAGGGTCAGTTATGTTGTGGGATGTAAATTTTCAGAGTTGTACCCTTACCTTTATCAGAATCATAAACGGCTTTCCCTTCAAATTCATCTGCTCTCGAATTAATATTTTTTATGCCTATGCCCTTTCGGCTTCGGTTTACATCAAAACCTTTACCATCATCTGAAATTTCCAAACAAATATCTTCATTTTCCAATTCAAAAGCAATGTTTACACAGGTCGCATCTGCATGCTTATATATATTTTGAAGCGATTCTTGAATAATTCTATAAATATTGATTTTCGTCTTATTTGAAAGATTATCCCAAGCAATATCATCTTCGTATTCAAAATTATAATCGATACCGTAAGCCCTGGTTTGTTTCTCAATGAGTTCTGAAACGATGGTCATAAAATTGGATCCGGCAACAAAATCTGTATTCAAATCATGGGATATTTTTCTAATGTCGTTTTCAATATTTTTTAGTTCCGTGATGTACTGAGCTCGAGACATTATGGCATCCTTCCCTTCGGAAAAGTTAAGACTATCCAAACTGAGTCGGGTCCCGAAAAGCCGTCCTAGAATGCCGTCATGCATGTCTTGTGATATGCGCTTTTTTTCATTTGCCCTTGCCTCATCTACCTTATCCTGCTGAGAAAGCATGAGGTTATAAATTTCCTCATTGGCTTTTTGTTGGTCTTTTTCATAACGTAATTGTTTATTTTTAGACCTTTGATTTACAATTATATATAGAAATACCAAAGCCAATAATAAGGCTGCTGAAACTATAAACAACCATCGACGTTGTACAGCCATTTTTTCGTTTTCTTCTTCAATTTTATCAGTTTCAAACTCTATTCTAGCGAATTTATTTCTGACGTTCCGTTCTACATTGAGCAGGCTATCGCTTAGTTTGATATATTCATTAAGGTAGGCCTTTCCATCTTCACCCGGTTTCAATTCTGAAAGTACTTTTAAGGCATCGAGTAATATTTCATTTGCACCTATTTCTTTTGAAAGTTTGTAAGCTATGTTAGCGTATTTAAAAGAGGAATCCCTTTCTTTTTGTTGTTTGAAATATTTTGAAAAATCTATTGAAACCGCAACTCTAGTAACAGGATCATTTAGGCTATCGCTGATTTGATAAGCCACTCTGAACTTACGCTCCATTTCAGCATAATTCTTCTTCCCTGCCAATAATTCAGTGTAGGCAAGATTGGTAAGAACCAATGGATAGAACGTTGGGTCGTATTCGTCGTAGGTATTTCTAACCTCAGCTAGTTCGGAATAATAGTTAATAGCGGCGTCTAAATTATTTTGTTTTCTGTAAACAAGAGCAATATTATTTCTCGAAAAAATGCTATTATAATAGCCATTGTTCATTTCATCGGCAATTTTCAAAGCTACAGAATGATATTTAAATGAATTTTCTAGATTACCCAGTTTTATTGAAACAATACCTAAAAGATTATTTAAAGTCCATTGATTATCTAAGTTGATTTCATTTTCTGGCAGTGATTCATATAGAATCAGAGATTTAATAGCATTCTTTTCACTGTTTATTAAATCTTGTTCGGTGTCTTGAATGTCTGCTATATTTAGTAAAACATTAGCTATTTTTTCTATTTCACGTTGAGGCGAATAATACTTCAAAGCATTTGAATAGGAATAATATGCGCTATCGTTTTGAAGCTTTACACGATGATAAACAGCTATATTATGATAAGCAACAGCGCGCGCATTGCTGTCATTTAGTTTTCTTGCTAAACCTAAATTCTCTTCGTTAATTCTCTTATAATCATTGTAA
>JBCCOJ010000176.1:0-6920 GCA_039025415.1 Bacteroidota bacterium
CTGCAAGAACTCCTCTTTTTGGTCTGAGTTGCCTTTTGCACGATAAGTTACCGATTTAGAAACTCCTTTTTTATTGGTTTCAGTTTCACATTTCATTTCAAAACTCAAGTCTTCATTTTCGCCCAACATTCCAAAAACTTCCTCAATATCTTTGACTTTGAAGGTTCTTTCTATATCTAATGCAGAATCCACGGTTACCGAAACCGATATACCTTCGGTTTTAATTTTTTCCATTGATATCTCGCCAAAGCGCTGTGATTGTTGAGAATTTGATAATAAAGTGAATGCTAATAAAAAAGTGGTAATTAAAGTTTTCATTTTGATGTTTTTAGAATTAATACACCACAAACTTAAACAGCAATACCGTTTATTACAGTTAACTAACGTTAACGTGTGTTAACCGATTCGTTTTTAATTAATTCAAGAACTAAATTTGACTCATGAATAGTTCGAAATACCGCATAACGTTATTTTTTATTGTTGCCGTCATTATAGCAACAATAGGCATTCAAGTCTATTGGAATTACAAAAATTTTCAAATCAACGAGCAGCAACTTATTAATGATTTAAAAACAAGCCTTGATAAATCGGTTGATGATTACTACACCCAATTGGCGCAAAATACGACCATGGGCATTGAAATAGATGATAATAAAAGTGAAGACTTTTGGAAAAAGGGAGGTTTACTCGATAGGCTAACTAAAACCATTGATGATAACAAAACCCGGTTCGAAGGCCTAGATATCGAAGAAATGGATACGCTTGAGGGAATCGCGATTTACAGAGGTTTAAGTGCCGACTCAATGATGAACAGTAAATACAAGAAAGAAGAAAGTCGTTTTTTCCTCGCAGATGGTGATAATAAATTTAAAACGCTAAAGGATAGCGGTTTATTTCGTTTCCCAGAATTGAAGAATAGTGATAGCAGTAGATTTGAATTTCCTGAAATAAAAGCTCAGGATAGTTTAAAACGAAAAGGTTTTGAATTTTTGACCTCGAAAGTAGTCATTTCAATAACCAACGACACATTAAATTTAAGAACCATTGACAGCTTGTTGGATAAAGAGATGGTTCGAAAGTCATTGGATATTAAATACAATTTAGATTTCGAAGAAAACAAAACCCCAAATCTACTTAGGAAAAAACAGATTATAATAGATTCTGAAAAGAATCCCGAAATAGCGAAAGATTCAACTGCTATTAAAATACTATCGTCATCATCACTATTACCTAAAAATAGTACCATTACGATGACGTTCAAGAATGAGAATTGGGTTGTTTTTAAGAGAATGTTCGGCGGTATTTTCATTTCATTAATATTGGTTCTGGGCGTAATTGTTTGCTTACTTTATCTCCTAAATGTCATTAAACAACAAAAACAATTGGCTGAAGTAAAAAATGACCTAATAAGCAATATCACCCATGAGTTTAAAACACCTATTTCAACCATAGGTGTTGCTCTTGAGAGTCTTCAAAATTTCGATGCCATTAAAGACAGAGACAAGACCAAAAATTACCTAAACATGAGTAATTTACAGCTTTCAAAGCTCAACAATATGGTCGAAAAACTCTTGGAAACAGCCACTTTGGATAGCGAACACCTGGAACTTAAAATAGCCGAATATGATATTTCTGAAGTCCTTCAAACTATTTCTGAAAAATACAAATTCAACAATCAGGAAAAGAATTTCAATTTTGACTTGGATGACAATATCATTCTTCACGTGGATATATTTCATTTTGAAAACGCCATTAACAATGTATTGGATAATGCCTTTAAATACGGTGGAAATGAAATAAAACTAGGTTTGTCAAAAAATAAAGATAAGATTGAAATAGCCATTTCCGATAGTGGGAATACGCTCACTAAAGACCATAAAGAACGTATTTTTGAAAAGTTCTATCGCGTCCCAAAAGGAAATACCCACGATGTCAAAGGCTTCGGTATCGGGCTATACTATACTAAAAAGATTATCGAAAAACACGGTGGTACCATTAATTTGGTTTTGAAACCTAACCGAACCCTATTTAAAATAATGCTACCAGATGGCTGTAAAAGTGAAGATTTTGCTGGCAGAAGATGAGCCAGCTCTTGGACAAATTATAAAAGAAAGTCTCGAGACTCGAAACTTTGAGGTATTGCTATGTGAAGACGGCGAAAAAGCTTTCCAAGTCTATAAAAATCAAATGCCCCGGCTTTTGGTGTTGGACGTGATGATGCCAAAAAAGGACGGTTTTACGCTGGCTAAAGATGTAAGGGCGATTGATGACACCATCCCAATAATCTTTCTAACCGCTAAATCCCAAACCCAAGATGTTGTAGAGGGCTTCAGTATTGGCGGTGATGATTACCTAAAAAAACCCTTTAGCATGGAGGAGTTGATAGTAAGAATAAATAATCTACTGCAACGTAAATCCACGCAAGAGACTTCTAAAGTTTTACAAATAGGTGAATTTAAATTTGATTTCCCAAAACAGATTCTCTTTTTTGAGGAAGAGCAACAACGACTCACCCACCGGGAATCACATTTATTATTTCATTTAATAAAGAATAAAAACCAAGTTTTGGACCGCTCTCTAATCTTAAATAAGCTATGGGGAAATGATGATTTCTTCTCTGCCCGCAGTATGGATGTTTTCATAACTAAACTTCGGAAAAAACTGAAAGACGACGAAAGTATCCAAATTATTAACGTTAGAGGATTTGGATATAAGTTGGTGGCGCCTTAAAGGTCCCTTAGTCCGCCTTAAGTTGGAGGAACTCCTATTCAGGTGTAAAAAATAAGACGTTAGATTTTGGATTGGTTTTTGTAAATTCACTTTCTATAAAAGTTTGATATGGAAACGACAACTAAAAAGGAAGAACTCGTAGAATGGCTAAAAAACGTTGATGACGAATGGACATTATTGAGAGTCCAAGCCATCAAAGCGCATACTGAATTTGATTTTGATACGGCATTTAAGGAAGGTATGACGACTGAAGAATTCAGGGCAGAAATGCATAAAAGAATCGATAACTTCGAAAAGCGGAAATGACGGTTTGGTTATCTACGCCGCTTGATTACCTTGATAAACTGGTTTATGCGATTTATGATGATAGATACTTTAGTGATTATCTTAGTGCCAAGGCATATATAGATAAAATAATACATTATGTCGAGGATAATATTTCTGAATTTCCTGCAAAGACAACACCAGAACGATTGGTATATTTGGGCAAATTCTATTTGTTCTATAAAGCCAATAATAGAACAACGTGGTTTATTTTCTTTTATAAAAGAAACGAAGATTTTGTTGTTACCGGTATCCTAAACAATCACATCCAAGAGGCGAACTTGCTAAATAAATAGCCAAATTCAATGCAATATTTCAGAATTCTCTTTTTTATATGCGCCCACTCTTTGATAGCTCAAACAAGCATCAAAACTACCTTATTGGATTCATCAAAACTCATAGTTGACCAAATAGTAGGCCTTGATAAATACGAAACAATCTACTATACCAAAGATGCAGGGCTTTTTAAGCAGCAAAAAGGGAAAGAGCTAATTACCTACGGAAATATTCAATTAGGTGCTCCAACTACAGTAGATACCTTCAACCCATTAAAAATCAATTTATTCTATCAAGATTTCAACACCTTGATTGTTTTGGATAATCGAATGACTGAAGTAGTCAAGATTGATTTCAACATACGGCAACCTTATTTAAATATTAGTCATCTTTCTACGGGAGCTGACAATTCGGTCTGGATATTCAATCAAGATTTACAGCAACTTCAAATATTTGATTATCGAAATTCCAAAATTAGGGCTAGTGCTGTCCCAGTGCAATCCAATGTTCTGGATTTGGAAAGCGATTATAACTTTGCTTGGTTATTGACTGAAAACTACCTATACAAATACAATTATTTTGGAAGCCTCATTTCAAAAATTGAAAATAGGGACTTTAAGCGGCTAACGATGTACAATGAAAATTTAGTCATTGAAACTGAAACCGGTTTGCTTTTTATGCCTGCGAAAAGTGATACCCCAAAACCAATCAGTCTAGACACGATGTTGATAAATCAGTTTTTATTGAACGGTGAAACCTTGTATATTTACGCACCGAATTCACTTCGTAAATACCAACTGCAAATCAGATAAATATGCACATTGCCGTCGCAGGGAACATAGGTGCCGGAAAGACCACACTTACAAAATTATTGGCTAAACACTATCGCTGGGAACAGCAATTGGAGGATGTGGTTGACAATCCTTACCTTGACGACTTCTACAACCAAATGGAACGTTGGAGCTTTAACTTACAAGTTTATTTTTTGAATAGCAGATTAAGGCAGGTAGCACAAATTCGTGAAAGCGGCAAGGACATTATTCAAGACCGAACCATCTACGAAGACGCCCATATTTTTGCTCCCAATCTGCACGCCATGGGATTAATGACCAATCGGGATTTTGAAAATTATAGATCACTGTTTGAGCTTATGGAATCTTTTGTAAAGGGCCCTGATTTGTTGATTTACCTAAGAAGCTCTATTCAAAATCTTGTCGCCCAGATTCATAAACGCGGTCGCGAATACGAAAACTCAATTAGTATTGATTATTTGAGTCGGCTTAATGAACGTTATGAGGCGTGGATTCATGGCTATGACAAAGGAAACCTTCTAATTGTTGACGTTGATAAATTAAATTTCGTGGATAACCCTGAAGACCTTGGTAACGTTATCCATAAAATTGATGCAGAAATCAACGGGTTATTTTGAATCTTAGCAATTAGCTAACATTGCACAACTTCATATTGATTAATTTTCCTGTATGAAGTTATACAATTCTAAATTCTATCACCGAGACTTATCATGGCTTCGCTTTAACCACCGTGTACTTCAAGAGGCAGCCGATAAACGTAATCCCCTTTATGAGCGCATTAAATTCTTGGCTATTTTCTCATCTAATCTTGATGAATTTTTTAAGGTTAGAGTATCGGATATCCGCCAAATAAAAAAAGTCAAAAAACCACTACGGAAGAAGCTCATCACCAAACCTAACAAGGTGCTGAAGGAAATCAGAAAACAGGTTGATATTCAGCAAGAACAATTTGGTGCTATTTTAAAAAATGAAATCATCCCAGAACTTGAAGCCAATTCAATATTTCTTATTGATTATCACCAATTCTCCGCTTCCCAGACAGAAATCGCCGAATCCTATTTCAATCAAAATTTAAAGGGAAAGTTGAATTTGGAAGCAAGTTACCATGATAAAAACGAAAAAATTTTTGTGGAGAATGAAGCTTCTTATTTAACCACGATGTCTGGAGACCATATACATTTGGTAAAAATCCCTGAAGATGAGCCTCGTTTTTTTTCGTTTCCTCCCGAAAACGGAAGGTATTTTATAACCTTGATCGATGATATTTTAAAATCAGGTTTGGGAAAGCTTCATCCCGAAGAAAGCCCACGTTATTATGCACTTAAAATTTCAAGGGATGCCGAACTTTATATCGAGGACGAGTTTTCAGGTGATTTGATGAAAAAAATTCGAGAGGCATTGCCACAGCGCGATAAAGGCCAACCAACACGGGTCTTGATTGATGGGCGAGCACCAGAAAGATTTCAGAGTATTCTCAAAAAAGCACTGGATGTTTATAGTGCAGACTTAATTCAAGGCGGAAGACACCATAATCTGAAAGACTTTTTCACGTTTCCAAATCCAACTTCAGACAAATCCTTAAGTTTTGAAACATTCCCTCCTAACCCGCACCCTGTACTTTCAAAGACAAACGATATATTCAAGACCATTGACGAAAAAGACCAACTATTACATTTTCCCTATCAGTCTTTTGAGCCCATAATACAACTGGTTGAAAAAGCAGCTTCAGACCTCAAGGTAAAAACAATTAAAATGACTATGTACCGATTGGCGAGTGAGTCCCGATTGAATGAAGCCATAGCCAAAGCTGCAAAAAATGGCAAGGAGGTCATTGTTTTTATCGAAGTCAAAGCCAGATTTGACGAGCGCAATAACATTAAGTGGGGAACTATTTTTGAAGAGAATGGAGCGAGAGTCATCTACAGTTACGCCGATATCAAAGTACACTCAAAAATTCTATACATCGAACGCGAAGTTGAAGGACACACAAAACGATATGGCTATATAAGTACTGGTAATTTCAATGAAAAAACAGCAAGAATCTACTCTGACTTTGGGTTATTGACCGCGCGCAAGAACATCACAAAAGACCTGAATAAAGTGTTTTTAACGCTAGAGGGCATTATCATTATCCCTAAAACCAAGAAACTTTTGGTTTCGCCTTACCATACCCGTCAGGCACTTACTGATTTGGTCAATACTGAAATTAAAAATGCCCAATCTGGTAAAAATGCATACATCATCTTGAAGATGAACAGTCTTCAGGATAAGGAGTTGATTGAAAAATTATATGAGGCAAACAATGCCGGTGTCAAAATTAGGTTGATTGTTCGTGGCATATGTTGCTTGATTGCTGGCATTAAAAACCAAAGTGAGCACATAGTTGTCACAAGTATCTTAGACCGTTTTTTAGAACACAGTCGGGTTTATATCTTCGGAAATGGTAATGATGAAAAACTATATATAGGTTCGGCCGATTGGATGACACGAAACTTGGACCATCGTATCGAAGTACTTACCCCGATACTGGATAAGGACATTCATAAAACCATTCGTAATTTAATCGATATCCAACTAGCGGATAATGTCAAGGCAAGAATCATTGATGCTAAGCAAAAAAATGAGTATATCAAAAATTCTGAAGATGAAGTAAGGGCGCAGTACGCTACTTATACCTATTTTAAAGCTAACAAGTAGTTATAGCGAAAATCCTGATATTAATTTTTTACGTCTGTAGCATCCCTCAAGGCATTGCCAATTAACATAAACGCCATAACC
>JBCCOJ010000177.1:0-6907 GCA_039025415.1 Bacteroidota bacterium
ACATAACGAATACGGTGAAGACGTTAATGTAATAGGAATTGTTTCACAAGATTTAGAAAGTGCAAAGGACCTAGTTAATCATAAAGAAGCAACATTCTTAAATTTGATTGGCAACAAAGAGCTGAACAAAGCCTTCAATGTTAATAGTTGGCCCCGATATTATCTAGTTGATAAGAATGGTATAATTCAAAACGAATATTTTGGGTTTTCTGAAAAAATTGAGGAGGATATCAAAAAACTAATTGCTCCTTAAATATTCGTGATTCAAAAAAGCCTTAACTAATTAGGCTCTTATCTTTTAAATCGAGAGGTATTAATACTTTGGCGAAGAGATAGATTATTTTCCCTAAAAAGCTTTAACAAATAAGAAACCCTACTCCAAATTGCGCAATTTTGTATCCCTAACGTGACTAAAGATATTGCCAAAAACAAGTCTTAAGCTAAAGTATTCCCCATTTAGTCTGGTACCCCCATCATTTTCATAATCAACCCAATTATACCTAAGATGCAGCCCTGCATAACCGCCGCGTCTGCCGTATCTGTATTTAAAGACCAAACCAATATTCTTATTAAAACTTGGTAAATACTTGCCATCCTCATCGGTATCTTCGTCGCTGTCGCGTGAGGTAATATTCTCGTAGGCAATACCGGGGGAAATACCAATATTGAGTTTTTCAGAATGTATAAAATCATAGGTGTATTCACCTCCTATATAAAATCCAGTAAAGGTATCGTCAGTAATCAATTCCCCCTGATAAACAAAATCATAATCTCCATCAGATGGCCCAATCCTAATATCAAAAACCAAATCAATGTTGTGCCTTAGTTGCTTGGCACCAGCTGAAAATCCAAAACTTGGTCTTAGTCCGAATACTGATAAATTTTGATAATGGTCTGCAAACCCAGCGTAAAAGGCGTATTGCCACTCCCAAATTCTTAATGTTTTTTCATAAACCAAATTATGCATCACTTTTAGCTCACTTGAATTTGAGGCCGACTTAACATCCTCAAATGTTGGAGAATTATCCGCATAAAAGCCCAATAAAAGCCGACCATCCTGAGTGCCTGAGCTGTAACCACTAGCCATTTGTTGCGTCAATTTATCTAGGGAAGACAGGCTTTGATAAAAATCATTCCCAACGAAAAGAGAACTTTGGTTACCTTCACCCTGTTGGTTTAAATTACTCCTGTAAGATATTAAATCTTCTATGGTCTCTTCGGAAATGTAAACGTTGGAAAACCGGCTATTCCCAAGGTCTAGAATTGTCCTAAATCGTCTAATCACCTCCAGATTCCCACATTTTGATTCCCAATAATCCAGGAATTCGTAGACTTTATCAATCTGCCCGTTGTTGTAAAAATCCTTGATAATGGAGGATGCATTATAAAAGACATCTTCACAATCAACGTATTTGTTTTTTAAGATTATATCATCGAAGGACTGGCCAGAAACAGTAAAAAAAGAGAAGGTTAAAAGCAGAATTAGAGGGTATTTCATATATTTTCAATTAATACAAAAGCTTTATTGTCGATTGAAGATTTTCTTAAGCGATTGGATTATGAAAATACTGAAAATTAATGAAGCATGAGTGTTAAATCAAGACCTTTGATTTAACATATTCAATCATCAATTGAATCCCGTAACCCGAAGCACTTTTCATTTTGGCATACGCTGAATCTCCAAACGATACCCCGGCAATGTCCAAATGCATCCAGTTGGGATGCTCTTCTGTAAAAGCTTCCAGAAATTTCGCCGCATTAATGGCCCCGGCAATGGGTTTACCGCTAAAGTTCCTGATATCTGCAACATCAGAATGCAAGTCGGCCTCAAAGTCTTCGTAAAGAGGTAATTGCCAAACTCGCTCATGAACCTTGTTCCCAATGGCGCTCATTTCATTGGCCATATCTTTATTTTTAGTAAACATTCCAGCAGCAGAGTAGCCCAAGGCACGAACTACACCTCCGGTTAATGTAGCGATATCAAAAAGATATTCTGGTTTGTAGGTTTTGATTAGGTAACTCAATGCATCGGCCATGACCAAACGACCTTCAGCATCGGTATCGATAATTTCAATGGTCTTACCTGAATGTGAATCAATGACATCCCCCGGACGATAACTGTTGCCATCAACAGCGTTTTCTGCAGAGGCAACCACGCCTACGATATTTACTTTAAGTTTTAATTTAGCAGCTAATTCAACCACGCCCAACACCACTGCGGCACCTCCCATGTCGCTTTTCATATAGTGAAGATTAGTTGAAGGCTTGATAGATAAGCCACCAGAATCGAAGGTGATCCCTTTCCCTACAAAACCTATATCAATACTATTTTTATCTGTACCGAAATATTCAGTAACTATAACAACCGGTTTGTGGACGCTGCCTTTGCCAACCGAAAGAACCGCTTCGAAATTTTGTTTTTTTAAGGCTTCCCCCTTGATTACAGTACATTTATATTCTGTGTTTTTTGCGGAACTTTCAGCCCAGTTCCCCAAATATTCTGGAGTTTTAACGTTTGGCGGTGCATCTACCAAAGACTTGATTCTATTAATGGTTTTCCCTATTGCTTTACCTTCTTCAACCTGTTTGTCAACATCAGATTTTGAAGAAATAAATGCAACCTCGCATTCCGATAACCCGGTGGTCTTAGATTTCAATGCACCGATTTTGTATTGGGCCATTTCCAAACCTATGACTGCCTTACGAATGTCATGTTCACTTAGGTTTTCGGCTAAAACCTGAATATTAGCACCCCAGTATTTTTGCGTTTCAAAAGCAAGTTTTCTAAAGGCATCTTCCAATTTGGAACTGTGCTTTACCTCGCCAAGACCTAGCAAATAAATACGGTTTCCCGATGGGCCATAAACAAAAAGATAAGTTCCAAATTTGGCATCAAAATCAGGATTATCAATAGAAATATAATTTTGAATACTACTAATATCAGATTCTCGACAGGCTAAAATAAAATCTTTAGAACTGTCTAACTTTTTTGAGTGGGTATAGGTCATAATTACGGATTAAAAAAAAGCCACTTTACGGCTTTGGGGAATTCCTCGCGCCAATGCACTTCTGCATGACTACCAAATTCGTTTATTGAAAAATGAAAGTCAATATTATGCCCTTTAATCATCTTCTCCTTAATGATACCGCCCAATTTTTGTGCGTTGGGTAAATGTTCTATACTTTCCTTTCCGCCGGCGTAAAGATATATTTTTGATTCCTCAAGTGGCTGGAATGATTTGGTATTTTTGAAAATGGTGTTGGAAATCCATAGGCTTGGTGAAAAAATCATTAATTTACCGAAAACCTTAGGATTTGAAAGCCCTGCGTGTAGACTGATAAGTCCACCCATCGAGCTTCCGCCAATACCAGTATTTTCAAAATCAGTTAAGGTTCTGAAGTTTTTATTGATATAGGGTATTAATTTCTCAATCATAAATTGGATGTAGAAATTACCTTTTCCCTCCCCAAACCTGGGGTGATAGTATGGTAAATACTCATTGATGCGCTCCTCTTCGCCGTGATCAATAGCAATTATAATTAAGTCGCTTAATCCTTCTTCGGCGAGCTTTGCCATAGATTTATCTATTGCCCAATCGCCATAGGGTGCTAAAGGATTGAATAAATTCTGACCATCTTGTAAGTATAGTACAGGATAGCGTTTTTCATTTTTATAGTAATCATGCGGCAAGAGTGCAGAAATCTTTCTAGTTGCGTCCAGATGAGGTATTTCGTATGCCTCCTCAATTACCTCTATAATAGGTTCAAATTCCGTCAAAATCGTGCTCATAAATTTAGGTCAAGGGCATAAAATTATCTTATAACGAAAGTAAAGTTTTCAGATTTTATTTGCCAAAAAATCATTGAAATATATTAACAATTATTTAATGATAATTTGATGTTGAAATCGATCAGGCAAAATTCTTTTTATTGATTTTTTAAATCAACTATATGATTTTGAACGCTTTATAATTAATTAGAATTTTTTGGCACGCTGATTGCTTCATAATAGATGTAACCTTAAAACTTACAGTCATGAAACATCTAGTCAATATTTTTAGTGCAACTTTAGAGAAGTTAAATGGGATGTTCTATCTGACTTTAAAAACAAATAGAAACGCCCACTTAAAAAAACTAGCAACCTTATTTACGGTTCTTCTTTTTATGGGAACCTCTGCTAAGGCCTCTGTTGAGAGCAATTCGAATGCAGATTACGTAAATAACTTTATTGGAGGCTACAATAATTCGTTCATTTTTATGGAAGGCGGTATTGAGTTTTCAGTTTTTCGTGACGGTCAATTTGATTTCTTTATGCCAAATCGAGGACCCAATGTAAATTTTGGTTTCAACACTAGAAATGTCGCCATAAGTTTCAATGGAGGTTTTAATTATAATCCCTTTGTGCAGTTCGATGATTTTGGTGCAATCATACAAATTGAAAATACACCAATATTCTACGATTATTTTGGTCGGGTAAGCCAAATAGGAAACATTAATATCTTTTATAATGGTTTTGGTCGTATTGCTAGAATAGGCGGATTGAATGTATTTTACAGAAACCAGGTGTTCTCACACTTTACAGGATTCATAAATCCATTTAATAGAGCTTATGTCTTTAGGCCTTGGCACAGATTTTATGTTGTACCGCCTAGGCAGTTCTGTATAATTAATACAAGACCTTACCGAAGGTTTTATACGCCAGTTAGGCATACATTTTACAGACCTTACGTTAATAATGTAAGACAGCCGGTTAGAGTAAACAGCAGAAGAGGTGCTATAGTAAACTCAGGCAGAAGAAGTAATTCAATTAGCCAGAGATATAGGCAAGATGCTATTGAACGTTCTAGAAGAAATGCAGTTACAAGTAACGAACGCTCAGGCAGAAGAAATGCAACTTCAAGAAGCACAAATTCTAATAGAAATGCAAGTACCAATTCTGCAGTGAGAACAAATGAAAGAAGTGTAACCCGCAACAGCAGTTCTAGAGTTGTAAATAACAATAGAAATAGAAATGTTGAAACGGCAACTAGAACGGTAAATTCAAATTCTAGAAGCGTGAATTCAAATCGTAGGTCAATTAAAAAACCACAAGCGACAAATTCTCGTATATCTAGTCGAAGTGCAAGCACGAGAGGAAATTCTGTTAAATCGAATGCCTCTAATAGAACAAATCGCAGTTTTTCGAGGACAACAAACTCAAGAAGCTCAAACACGAAAAGTACCAGGTCCGCGAGAGCAAGGTCTCGTAAATAATTAATAAATGATTTTTTGGTTGGTTAGTAGATTGCCCCATGAGATGTATGCCTTAAAGCACCTTGTGGGGCTTTCTCATTTTTTCAACTAGCCAAACTAGATTAGTTTTTCGGTTATTGTACCAAATATTTAATCCTTAAATTTCAAAAATCTCTTAATCTCAAATGAGATATCTTCAGACACATTTAGTTTAATAATAATTATTGCGTACGAAATTCCAATCATCAATGATTTCAAAACGATACTTAAATAGGGATTAAATGGAAAATCCCAGAAGAAAAATAAAAGAGCCAACACAGCTACAATCGCTGCAATCTTTAATGTTTGCAAAGTAAACGGCTGCATATTAAACTTTAACTTAACAAAATAAAGCTTTACTGTATTATAAATGAAAACCGCAAGAAAAGTAGCTATGGCAGAACCATTTAAACCAAAAATCGGGATAAATATTAAATTGAAAATTACAGCCAGTGCTGCCAATATTAAACCGAATAGTAAAACCATTCTGTAGTAATCACTATTAAACAAAATTGCATTATTGTTACCCAAGAGGTTGTCGTATAATTTTGCTAAACTAATCAAGAAGACAACGAAAAGACCTCCACTAAATTTCTCAGGTATTATCTCGTACAACTGGTTAATATTTAAAACAATAAGCAAGAATACCAAGCCACTAATAACAAACAAGGTCAACGAGCTGCGCTGGTATAAATCCTTTAATCCTGACTTATTCCCATTGTTTAAAAATTGGGCTGTCAATGGCAGAAGAATTTGATGCATTGCCCGTTGCGGCACGGCAATTACCGTCGCAATAAAAACAGCAACACTGTAGTAAGCAATATTCTCTATAGCGAGGTAATTATTAAGCATGACCTTATCTACGTCTAAAATTAAAGTTGCCACTGATCCAGCAAGAATTATCAAAGCAGAATATTTTAAAATCTTATCCAGACCTTCTATTTTATCAAAACGAAAAACAGGCGGGCGCTTTGAAAATGCATAGAACATCATGATAAATGCCCGTGATAAATAAACCCCTACCAACGCCGTTAAAAACTGTTCTACGGTAATGATTTCAAAAAACACTAAAAACAACAAGGTCATTGCACAAATACGGTGAAACAATTCCTTTAGAAAGTTTCCAAAAACTGTTTGCATTTGCACTTTTACCCAAGCATAAAAAACCTCGAAGTATGCCATTGAAAAAGCGGTAGCAAATATATACCACAGATAACTTCCAACGATTTGATTTTTATCTGCTATCAGATTCGCAATAACATCAAAGGCAAAATAACCCAACAATCCAATGGGAATAATCAAGGTCATGGGAAGAAATAGCATTAAAGTCAAAAAACTATTTCTAGAGTTTTTGGTTTTATAGGAATAATAGAATTTAACAATGGTATGATGAGCCCCGAAAGCCATCAAAGGTGTCATAATAGTGGCGGCTGAAAGGATGTAGGCTACCAAGCCATAATAAACCTCACTTATGAAATTGGTATAAAGAAATAGGGCATTTATCGCACCAACCCCAAAACCCAAATAGGTAGAGATGGTATTCTTGAATGATTGTTTAATAACTATGCCCATAAAAGCCCAAATCCCAAAGAAACAAAAAAATAAAAATTCTAAGTGTAAAAATAATTGGATGCTG
>JBCCOJ010000178.1:0-6893 GCA_039025415.1 Bacteroidota bacterium
ACCGTAGCACCTGGAAGCGGTGTGCCATTCGCATCTTTTACTAAACCATTAATAGTAATAGATGCGAATGGCACACCGCTTCCAGGTGCTACGGTGCTAGAAAAGGGAACTACAAATGGAGTTCAAACTGATTTTGACGGAAATTTTACCTTAGAAGTTTCTAATTCAAAGGCCATAATCGTTTTTTCATATGTAGGTTTTGTTACACAGGAAATAATAGTTGGTAAAAGAAATTTCTTTGAGGTTTCACTATTAGAGGATGTTGCAAAGCTAGATGAAGTAGTTGTCATAGGATATGGAACTGTTAGAAAGAAAGATGCAACAGGCTCGGTAGTTTCTGTAAAAGCAGAAGATTTAAACAAAGGTAATATTGTCACCCCAGAAAATTTATTACAAGGTCGTGTTGCTGGTTTATCCATTAATACCGGCGGAGGTCCTGGTTCTGGTTCTGTAATTAGAATAAGAGGAGGTTCATCATTGAATGCATCTAATGCCCCTCTACTAGTTATAGATGGCTTGCCTGTAGATAATAATAATGTTGGTGGTTCTAGGTCTATCCTTAGTACTATTAATCCTAGCGAGATAGAATCATTTACGGTACTTAAAGATGCTTCTGCAACTGCAATATACGGTTCTAGAGCTTCAAATGGAGTCATTATAATTAATACCAAAAGAGGCAGAAAAGGTTTAAAAGTTAATTTCGATTCAAGTGTAAGTTATAATACATTGACCAATACTGTTGATGTTTTTAGTGCAGAAGAATTGCGAGAAATAATTACCCAACAAAACCCTGCTTTATTGCCCAGATTAGGTGATGCAAATACCGACTGGCAACGAGAAATTTATAAAAATACACTTTCTACTAATGTTAATCTATCTGCTAGAGGGGCTTTGTTCAAAGAAGTACCTGTGAGGCTCTCTATTGGACATTCTGAACAAAATGGACTTAGATTAACTTCAGAATTTCAAAGAAAGACGGCTTCTGTATCTGTAAACCCTAACTTTTTTGATAATAAACTTAAGATTGCCCTCAACGGAAATTATTCCAATGAACAAAACAGGTTTGCCTCTGGCCAAGAAGGAAATGCCATAACTTTTGACCCTACGCAACCAGTATATGATGCCAACTCACCTTTTGGTGGTTTTTTTCAGTACTATGAAGATAATAACGATGGGGTAATAAATCAGGATGACTTAGTGGCTTTAGCACCATTTAACCCTGTTGCTGAGCTTTTACAACGTAGGAGTGTTAGTGAGGTAAATCGATTTTTCGGAAATTTTAAAGTAGACTACAGTTTGCATTTTTTTCCAGAAGTAACAGCTTCTGTAAACTTAGGCTTCGATAGACAAGATGCAGATGGTTCTGTAAGAGTATCTAACCTAAATCCACTAACTCAGGCAGATGGCAGTATAGTTGGTTCTGAGTCAGAGTACGAAAATTCACAAGTAAATTTACTTTTAGATGCTTACGTGAACTATAAAAAATCATTTGGTAAATTAAACTTTGATGCTACGGCTGGGTATTCTTGGCAAAGGTTTGAACGAGAAAGATTTAACACCAATGAGCTCTTAGACGATACCGATGCGTCTTTACCGCTACTAAATATAGATACTGACCTGGTATTATTAGGGTATTTTGCCAGGGCCAATTTATCTTTAAGTGATAAATATTTATTAACGCTAACATATAGGAGAGATGGTACATCTCGTTTTTCTGAAGAAAATCGTTGGAGTAATTTTCCATCAGCTGCCTTTGCTTGGCAACTTAAAGACGAATTTTTTAAAGAATCTGAAAGTTTGTCTAACCTAAAACTAAGATTAGGTTGGGGCATTACAGGCCAACAAGATATAGGTGCAAATAATCTTGACTTATACTTAGATGGCTATATAAGAGGCATCCCTAATTCACAATACCAGTTTGGTAATACAGTGATTCCTATTGGTATTCCAGAATTTAGAAATGAACAATTAAAATGGGAGGAAACTACAACCTATAATACTGGTATTGACATAGGCTTTTTCAATAACAGATTCAATTCCTCTGTAGATGTATTTAGAAAAGAATCTAGAGATTTATTGGTGTTTGCTTCGGTTTCTGACGGTTCTAACTTTAGTAATTCTGGCTTTCAGAATATTGGCGATATGACTACTCAAGGTGTTGAGGTATTGCTTGAAGGTGATATTATTAAAAATGATAATGATGGTTTTAATCTTAGTGCCAGTTTTAATACCTCTATTATTAGAAGAGAATTAACGGCATTGTTTCAAGATGAAGATATCATAACTGGAACAGCTTCTGGAGGAACAGGTGTTGATGTGCAAATACACCGTGTTGGCTACACACCATTTTCATTTTATGTCTATAAGCAAGATTACGGTACAGAAGGTATTCCGATTGAAGGAAATTATGCTGATTTAAATGGCGATAATATTATTAATGATGATGATAGATATATCTATAATAACAATGACCCATCTGCTAGCTTTGGTTTTGCCTCAAACATGTTATACAAAGGTTTCGATTTCAGTTTTAATATGAGAGCAGTTGTAGGTAACTATGTCTATAATAATGTTAATTCCTCAAGAAGTCAATTCAATGCTATAAATAATAACCAGGTGGTATCCAATATTCCAACTTCAGTCTTGCAAACCAATTTTCAGAATACTGAAAATGTGATATTATCCGATGCTTTTGTTGAGAATGCATCCTTTTTAAGGATGGACAACATTACCTTAGGCTATACTTTAAAAAATTTATTCAACCAAAAATTACAAGTCAGGTTTTCCGCTAGTGTACAAAATGCATTTGTCGTAACCAATTATTCTGGCTTAGACCCTGAAGTATTTAATAATGGTATTGATGACACCATATATCCTAGGCCAAGAACTTTTTTGTTTAATACATCTATACAATTTTAAACTATGAAAAAGAATAAAAGAAATATAAGGATACTAATACCTCTAATAATATGTATTGGAGGAATGTTAATTACGAGTTGCGAAAGTGATTTAGATATTTCGCCTGAAGACCCAAATAGTTTTTTGGCGGATGATTTTTATACTACACCAGAATCTTACAAACAGGGATTAGCTGGTGTATATGCAAATTTAGCTTTGACAAGTGCAACAGGACCAAATAACTCAAATATTTCTGGGTTGGATGCAGGAACTAGTCAATATGGTAGAGGTCTATGGAATCTTCAAGAGTTAACTACTGATGAGGTAAAATGGTCATGGGAAAATGACCCAGGTACACGTGATTTAAATAGAAACAGTTGGTCGGCAGATAATGCCATAATACGAGGCTTTTTTGGAAGATGTATGGCTCAAGTGGCTTTCGCCAACGAGTATTTAAGACAAACAACGAATGAAAAATTAGCTTCAAGAGACGTAACAGACTCAAACTTGTTAAATGATATTGCAGTTTATAGAGCAGAAGCAAGATTTTTAAGAGCCTTTGCTTACTATCATATAATGGACATGTTTGGTAAAGCAGGTTTTATAACAGAAAATGACCCAGTAGGCTTTGTGCAATCACCTGAGTACAATAGACAACAACTGTTTCAATTTATAGAATCTGAAACCTTAGATATATTACCTACTCTTTTAGACCCACTTCAAAACGAATATGCTAGAATAGATAAAGCGGCAGCTTGGATGCTTTTAGCTAAAATTTATTTAAATGCCGAAGTATATATTGGCGAAGACAAGTATACCGATTGCATTACGTACTGCAATAATATTTTACAAACTTCATATACATTATCACCAATATATGCTAATAATTTCAATGCAGATAATGATACTAATTCAGCAAGAAACGAAATTATTTTCCCAGTAGTATCTGATGGTATAACCACCCAAAATTGGGGTCCAACCACGCTTATGGTTAATGGTCAAGTTGGTTCTTTAGAGCAGAACGGTCAAGATTTTGGTGTTGGTGCTGGAGGTTGGGGAGGTGCACTAAGAGTAACGCGTGAGTTTTCAGAAATCTTCATGAATGGAACGTATAGCACTGATGATAGAAATACACTTATCACTGCTGATAGACCAATAGATATTACAGATATAGGAAACAATGGAACTGGTTATATTATTGGAAAATGGTCTAATAAAACCTCTTCTGGTAATAATGGCAGTGCCAATGAACAAGTAGATACGGATTTTCCAATGTTTAGGTTGGCAGATGTTTATCTTATTTATGTAGAGGCTACTTTACGTGGTGGTAATGGTGGAACTCTTGGTCAATCAGCAACCTATATAAATGCTTTAAGAATCAGAGCTAATAATAATAATACGATTACAACAAACGACCTTACCTTGGATATTGTACTACAAGAACGGTTGGTTGAATTGCACTGGGAAGGCCATAGAAGACAAGACCTAATTAGGTTTAATCGATATACAGGTGGGTCTTATAATTGGAATTGGAAAGGTAATTCACTCTCTGGTATTTCTATTTCAGACCATTTAAAGGTATTCCCAATACCAAATGCCAGTTTGGCATCTAATTCTAATTTAACTCAAAACAACGGGTATTAAAAATTGTAGTTATGAAAACAGTTATAAAATTATTTTTTCTTTCATTCATCTTATTGAACTTCTCTTGCACAGATGACAACGAGCCTATTTTTGTCACTCAGCCAGATGCAGAGGGGTTAACATTCATGAATTCTTTTGCTTCACAGTATCTTTTATCTAATGAAACAAGCGCAAATGTAGCGGATAGAATTGTTTGGACAGAACCTGATTATGGTACAGATACCAATATAACTTATGAAATTGAAGGTGCTATAGATGCCGAATTTACAACCATACGTCTTTTGGGGACAACAAACAATTTAGAATTTCCAGTTCTAGTAGATGATTTGTTAGACTTGGCAGGCGATTTAGGTTTAGATGATGACCCAAATACTACAGATATCAATGGATTGCCCAATAATTCTGGTGTCGTATATCTAAGAGTTAAAGCATTTTTAGGCGCGGCAGAACCTACCAATATTACCTATTCACCTGTGCAGGCAATTTCTATTTCTATTATAGAAGCTGTTATATCTGGCGAATGTGATTCCTTATTTGCTGTAGGAGCTGCTTTAATTGACCATGGCTGGAATTTTCCAGGTGCTGAATTGGTATGTGATAATGATATTCTTGAAGCTAAAGTATCTCTTACGCAAGGACATTTTAGGTTTTTTCAAATAGTTAATGATTGGGATTCTGGTTTAGGCTACAATTATTTTGTAGATGAAGGTTTTACAATTGATAGCAATTTAGAAGATGCTGATGATAATGATAGTAATTTTAGTTTTGTGGGTGAAGATGGTATTTATACACTGCGTATAGATAACATTAATAAAGAGATAATACTTACACCATCTAATAATTTATTTGCTGTTGGAGATGCTGTACCTGGTGGTTGGGGCTTTAATGATGATACTATTGAGCTTGTTGAAACAAGTCCTGATGTATGGTCTGCGTCTATCACTTTAAACGCTGGTATTTTTAGATTTTTTCCATTCTTCAATGATTGGGGTACAAGCTTCAATTACCCATATTATGAAGACCAAGGATTCACTATAGATAGTGCTTTTGAAGGTCAAGAAGGAAGTGATGAAAATTTCACTTTTGTTGGTACACCTGGAACATACACACTTACAATTGATGCTGTAAATCAAGCCATAACTTTAAATTAAACGAGTAAGTTATTTTAAAACTGAAATTCTATTATGACAAAACAAATGTATACCATATTCTTAGCCTTTTTATTAGGTTTATGCTCGTGCGAGCCAAGCATAGACCATCCTTTAGCCAATGATAATGCAGATAATAATGCACCACCACCTCAATCATCAGATTTTTTTTATGGTGCAGACCTTTCTTATGTCAATGAGATGGAAGATTGTGGTGCAGTTTATAACAATGTAAGTGGCGTTCAAGAAGATGTCTATCAAATATTTGAAGAAGCTGGAGCAAATTTGGCAAGATTTAGATTATGGCATAACCCAACTTGGACCAATTATTCTAACCTTCAAGATGTAAAACAATCTATACAGAGAGCTAAAAGTAAAAACATGACAGTACTTTTAGATTTTCATTATTCCGATACTTGGGCAGACCCAGGTAATCAGGAAATTCCTGCTGCTTGGTTACCGCAAATAAATAATACTAATGTATTGGGGCAACTACTCTATGATTATACCTATGACACTTTAAATGAATTAAATTCGGAAGGGTTATTACCCGACATTGTCCAAATTGGAAATGAAACCAACGGAAATATTCTAACCCAAGGGGACCCTTTTCCATTAGATTGGAGCCGAAATTCAACATTATTAAATACAGCTATTCAAGCTGTTAGAGACTTATCCAATGCAATTAATACTGATATTGAAGTAATGCTTCACATAGCACAACCAGAAAATGGGTTATGGTGGTTTGAACAGGCTGCTCAAAACGGTGTTACAGATTTTGATTGGATTGGTTTATCCTATTATCCACAATTTTCAAATTTCACTTTAGATAATATTGAAAATCCGTTAACAGAATTGATTAACACCTATGATAAAAAACTAATGATAGTTGAAACAGCCTATCCTTTTACTTTAAATAATGTAGATAACGCTAGTAACAACTTAAATGCAGGTTCGATATTACCAAATTTTCCAGCCACTCAACAAGGTCAGTTAGATTTTTTAATTACTCTAACCGAAAAAATAAAATCGGCAGGTGGTTCAGGTGTGGTTTATTGGGAACCGGCTTGGGTATCTACAGGCTGTTCTACGCTCTGGGCTACTGGGTCGCACTGGGATAATGCAACTTTATTTGACAATAACGGAAATCCAACACTAGGATTAAATTTTTATAACAACAATTAAACTTTCACATTATGAAAA